>NZ_JAWMPW010000004.1:0-269356 GCF_033101115.1 Vibrio sp. TH_r3
CTAGAACTTGTTGAGTGGTCAGGTCAAAAGCTAAAAGAAGGCAAAGCAAGCCTAAATCCGCGTACTCCGCCTATTTTACAAAGACTCAATCTAACGGATAAAGATTGGGTAATTGCTTGCTCACAGTTAGAGAAACAACGAGCCATTTTAGTTGGGTGCAGACAAAGTTTTCCATCGGCTCTGCCTAAATTACGCCGAAGTCGAATACGTGGATACCAATTTAATTAACCAAATTGAACTAAGGCTATTTTTATTCGAAGCGTACTACGACTATATTCTTGTGCTTCATACAATGAATCTTCAGATACAACCTAATATTAAACGCAAACTAGAATATTTTTAAAAAGTTCAATTTCCCAATTAAAGTTTATTCTAATATTCAAAAATTTGGATATTTAAGGTGTCTGTCCTAATATTTATGTCTATTCGAATCTCATACTAGCTAAGGTGTCTGTCCCAATTCCATCCTAGTTCCCTCTACTTAAAGTGTATGTCCCCATATAATCCCTACACAACAGTTGACATTTAATGAATTCAACAGGATGATGGCAATCAATTGATTTTATTAATATAAAAATCACATATTCTATTCTTAATAGCGCCAAAAATTAACATGGATTTTTTAAGCAAGGTGTTCGAAGCAATTAAAAAGTAAGTTTTACTAATTGTCTATAGAACCAAAGAAAAAGTAATCTGTTACAAAAAAGGAAATTGAGTACATGAAGACCCTTCTTTTATTTGCGAAATACATAGCCTTGCAAGAAAAAGCCACGTCTATTTATGAAGAGCACGTGGAAATCGCGTACTTATGCCTAGCCAATTATGTAAAAAAACCGGAGCCAGAATTATTTAACACACTATCCGCGCGCTTTAAATTACCTTCATACGAACAATTAAGTTTGTTCGAAGGATATTCAAAAGATCTGAGCCATTCAACTTTAAATAATGCAGAAAACGCGCAGTTCCTCCCCTTTTCAACCAGTGTTAGTGAGCTTTTAGAACAATTAAATCCATCACAAGAACAAGAACTTTCTTCATGGATAGAAGAAGTGAAGTTATTTAACTTACCAACAGATGACACTGATTATCGAAATAAACTATCACGACTAGAGCAAAGTAAAGCAAAATTATTACAAGAAGTGTACGGTCAAGATCATGCGGTTGAACATCTAATTGATAATATCGCGTCGTCTTTATGGCATGGTAAACAAAATAGGCCAAACGGCACGTTTCTATTTGTAGGTCCCCCTGCTACAGGTAAAACTTACTTAGCTGAATGTTTTTCTAAACAATTAATAGGGGATTATAAATACAAATTTTTCGATATGACACACTACACCAACTCTAATGAAGCTTTTGGTTTGGTGGGTGCAAAAAAAACCTACGATGATTCAGCACCAGGTCAGCTAACCACCTTTGTAAAAAAACATCCAAAATCTGTAATTGTTTTCGATGAAATTGAAAAAGCCCATACTCAGGTATTAATGGCGTTATTGAGATTGCTCTCTAGCGGTTGGATGACGGACGAATATACCGAAGAAGAAATCGACTTTCGTGACACTATAATTATTTTCACCTCTAATCTCGGCCGCTCGGTTTATGGGAAAAAAGAATATCTCCAAGCCATAGATACCAACCCAAATAAAATACGCGCGGCGCTACTAGAGCAACTTAGAAAAGAAACTAAAATAGAAAGTGGACGAGAAGTACAAGCTGTTCCAGCAGAATTACTATCTCGTATATCTCAGGGAGGCGTCCTTTTATTTAAAACACTTGGGTGGCCCGAGTTAATGCGAGTAGCACATCGCCAAATCGAAAATGATCTACTTGCATTCAGTCAACTTAGCCAAATAGAGGTAAATGATTTAACTCATGAGTTAAGTCATTTATTGGTATTAAGTTTTTCTCCTCTATTCGATATTCGAGATATAAAATCAAATATCAGTAGTAAATTAATTGACCCTATAAGCGATTTTTTACGTAAAAATACCGATAGTAAAATAACTTCGATCAGTATTTCACTGTCTGATGACATCGTTCAATTTTTATCTACTAACGACAAAGAATCTCAATTCAAATCATTGCAATTACGCCATGAAGTATTTAGTTTCACATCCAATTGTAAGTTAAGTGATTCAACCTTAAATCTACAATTAAGCTCCCCCAGCCTAGATGTCTTAATACGAGCGGAAGATGTCGAAGTAAGTGGTGGAATTGTCGTTGACCTTCCTACTATTTCATTCGCTGACATAGCAGGGCATGAGTTAATAAAACAACGTTTAACTGAAATTATCAGTATCATTAAAAACCAGCGTTCTCTTATTGAAAAAGGCATTATTCCACCTAAAGGGATGTTGCTTTATGGTCCTCCTGGCACAGGAAAAACAACGTTGGCTCGTGCGCTTGCCAATGAGGCAGGCCTGCCTATAATCAGTTGCTCAGGGAATGATTTACTCACTACGTCATTCATCGAAAAATTATTTGAACGTGCTCGAAAATATGCACCATGCATCGTGTTCATCGATGAAATTGATGCGTTGCCGAAACGTGGTCAAGCGGGGCCAATGGCCGATGCATTAACCAACCGGTTATTGGTTGAAATAGATGGTTTTAGTCAAAGTGCAGATCCTTTGTTCATTGTTGCCGCGACAAATCTACCTCACAAGTTAGATGACGCTTTACTACGGTCAGGACGCTTGGATCTAAAGTTAGAAGTCCCCTATTTAGACAAAGGTGCTCGATTGTGGTTTATAAATCGATTTTTAACCAATGACAGCTACGATAAAAATATCGATAAAGACCTAATCGTCAACTTAACTGCAGGTTGCAGTGGCGCGGATCTTGAAAAAATCAATCGTGAATCCGTTCTTCGTTCTCTGAGTGAAAACAACACCATCATTGATCAAGCCGCTCTTGTAGAACAAATAAATATACTCAAATATGGCGTAAAACGATCGCAAGCAAGTTGTGAGAAATCTTTAGCGGAAACCGCCTACCATGAAGCCGGACATGCCGTTCTTTCTAGAGTTTTAGTCCCAGAAAGAGTAATTGAGCAAATTAGCATTGTTCCTAGAGAAAAATCACTAGGAATGGTCTCATATAATGACGATGAAAAAATCGACTATACCAAATCATTCTGGTTTTCTCTTACTTGCATCGCACTGGCAGGAAGAGCGGCACAAGTCAAACAGTTTGCAGACGACGGCTTAGATACCGGTGCCGCTGGTGACCTAAGACAAGCAATGTATTATGCATGGATGGCAATTGCTCGCTACGGTATGCATACCGATAGTTATAATATCGATGTCACTGCTATCCAAGAGTTTGCAGGGGAACCTTATTTCAAGCAACACACTGAAACCTTAATAAAGTCATGGATAGACGATGCTTCAGCAGAAACAGATAAGCTTATTCATGCTCATTGGCCAACCATACAAGCAGTCGCAAATGCTCTATTAGAACACGAAGTTTTATCTGAAATAGAATTAATCGAACTGATGTAATGTCCATTCGTCACTTTTTTAACTTAGCGTCATCGAAACGCTACTAACCTTATCTAAACGGAGTTATTAATGAGTTTAATCCAGCGTTATACTGAGCTATTCAAAGAATTTAGCCATCAGCAAGAGAATTGGGATTTCACATCGGACAGCCCTTTTACTCTGACTAGAAAGGAATCCGATCAACAATTACCTTTGTCTCTCTTCTTACAAGGTAACGAAGAGACCGTTCATATTTTTTTCAGTCTCTACAATAGTACTACTCTAACCAAATTAGCTAAAGATTGGTTGAAAACTCAAGGTGAAGAAAAATTCGTACGTAAAGACGAAGACTCCGGATTGATCATCTACATCGATCATGAAGGTTTTGCCGCCGTATTAGAAACCAGTGATTCAACCCCAGAAGACGTTATCGCCAGTATTGACCAAAGTATTAAAAAAGCAGAATTATTGCTTATTAAATCGGTAGAATCTGTTCAAAAAGCCAGTGAAAGTAGTAGTTCAGCTGAAGAAAGTACCGATTCAGAGACAGAAACCACCGTAGTTCAAGAGATGGATGTAAGCCAAGTTGTTGAAAGTTACTTGGTTGAAAATAGCTATAAACATAAACACTTAAACGATAGAAAACGCTTTGTTTTTGGTTTCTCGACCAAGAAATATAAAGATAGTGACGGAGATAATAGTGTACAAATCGTCATTGATTACTCCGATGATGATTTACTACGTTTTACCACTCCTTGGCTCTACAAGTTTGACTTAGATAAAACAGACTACAGCCTTATTGCTTCTGCAATTGTTTGGTATCAATTCACCTACAAGTTTTTATCTATGTCTTTAGACCCATCCGATGGAGAACTAACCATTTGTATTGATATTCCTTTAGGTGATGGCGCTAAAGTATGCCACAAACAAATTGATAGATTAGTGAAGTTTATCCACCAAGTCACCGAAGTAACCTACGATGAGATCTTTGGTCAAATGCTTGAAGATAGCCAAGGAGCAGAATCCAAGCTCAAATCTAAGATTGAGTCACACAAGAAAAAAAGAACAAATGCACGTTGGTTCGAATCGGTAAAAGGAAAACTTGATGAATTATCTGAACAGCAAAAAAGACAAATAGAAGAAATCCTAAATAATGGTGATGATGAAGATAAAAGGGCGGGCATTTAATGGCTAAGAGAAAAAAAGACAACCTTGCCAAATATTGGTTTCGTCAAATTGTACACAGTCCAGTTATGCACCTTGTAGTTTCTACATTACTTTTTGGTGCCATCACCTTCCTCATATTTCTATTCACTATAAAATGGGATTTATTGCCGTTAGAGCTATCAACAAGTCAGTTATCGCAAGAAAATACCGGCTTATTTGATGCACTCGGTGGTTGGGCGTTAGGATTTGCTGGCGCTCTAGTGGCAATTAGAATTGCTAGTTTAGCCGCGAGTATTCAACAGAATGATTCGATAAGAGAGCAAGTAAACCTATGGGCAAACGAAGTTGAACGAATTTCGGAACTTAATTCTCGTTTAACTCGAGCGACATATGATGCAAAACGTGCTTGTGCTGCGGTACTACTGCATGCTGAAAAACTGTATCGAACCCAATACTTACCTCCTAGAGTTCCTGAATATCTCAACAACTCTATCTATAAGACAACAGAAGTATCCCCTAACGAATCAATAGATAGACAGCAAGAATTAGAACAAAATTTACAAACTAAACTAGAACAAAAAATAGAGGTTCTTGTCGAGGTAATCGAAGAAGCATCTAAAGATGCGCTATTTCGTGATGTATTAAAGTGCGCCAGTGAAGAACAAAGTGATTTAGCGGTAAACAATAATGAACATTTAATTAGCGAATTTTTTATAGATGAAAAAGTTCGTAAACAAACTATCGATATTATCGACAATGACCAACACTTTTTTAATATACTCGACGGTTTACAATCCGGTGTCCGAAATTTTGGTATCGGTTTAATGGAACTAAGAGCAAAAGATCTATTCGAACATTTTCACAAAGATTTAATGCGAATTACCGAACTACAACAAAATAGTCATGTTGACGAAAGTAAAATCGAAATATCTGACGCTGCATGGCTGTTTCTTGGTTTACTACTACTCAGAAGTAAAGGTAACTCTAAGCTACATAACCGTAGTGAAAACCATGGCTTTATTTTTATTCCACTATTACTCGGCTCTATTCCTACCGGTGAAATGGTTGAAAACTATCTAAATAAAAAAGCGACCGATGTAGAAGGGATATATTCAAAAGATGGTATGGAAGACATAAGATATGAAATATCTTTGCTGTCCAAAAGACTGTATTTTGTAAAAGGCGACGAATTAAGCGATTTAATAAAAATAGTATCGCTCTGCTCTAGTCACCTAGAATACCTAGAAGTATTTGCCGATAATACCGGCATTAGTTCGACCAAAAATAAAGATGAAAATGACCAAAAAGGTTCAGATAAAAGCTTATCACAAAGTGATAAAAATGAATCAGGCGCTGTCGAAGTTAACAATATACGCTAAATCAAATCAGACAAATGATGACAGTTTCAATGGCTATGGTTAGCCATCTTGATATGAGTTAATTAACACAAAGTAAAACTAGATAGCCTAGTAGTAGGTTATCTAGTTTTTTGCCTTTCAATCTATTAGTTCATAAATGTCAGATGTAAAAAGTGGCGTAATAACTATTTAATGCTAAGCCAAATACTACACTGTTACCAAATCTGTCGTTCTGGCTGATAAATACCTCCCAAGATGAGTTGAAACACCTGGTTTCCCGATTTCGCTCCATATCCCTTTGTAGATTAAGCCCGCCACCATCAACAAGACGATATGCTTTATCTCTGGGTTTTGCGTTTGCTACTTCTTTCGCTGTAACTTAGCCATGCTCATTCCGAAAGGAATACTTCTAAAAGCCTAATCCTGTTCCTCAAAATATGAGTAACACCATTAATTTAAGACAATAATATCAATTTGTTATATCAAATTAAATTGAATGTAATTTAGAAAAAATAATGCCAAAATTAATTACAAATGTAATGCCTATTTTTAATATAGTACACAAGCATTACTAATTGCATTACTTTAAAAGTTAGATAGAAATGGACAAGAATGTGCAGGAATTTACACTAACTTATTGATTTAAATAAATTTAAGACAAGAAAAAAGACGCCATTAGGCGTCTTTAGACATGAATTTGGCGGTGAGTGAGAGATTCGAACTCTCGGTACGTTGCCGTACACACACTTTCCAGGCGTGCTCCTTCAGCCACTCGGACAACTCACCGTATTTTGGGTTGCTACGCGAGAGCGTTAACAACGAGGCGCTAATTTAATGATTCTATGCGGTTTGGTCAAGAGGAAAAGTAACAAAACTCATGCTTTTGTAGCCGACTGACTACAAAACAACCTTTACTCATATTAATACCTTACATCAAGTATCCCTTTTTCTAGCCTCTAAATGAAATTAATTATCGACTCCATCACACCTCGAACCATCAATTTTGATCATCAGAGATGCTTTTGCCACTATCCATTATTACCAATATCCGCAGTAACAAAAGGATAATAATTTATGATATCTGTTGCTTTGATAGACGACCACGTGATGGTTCGCTCTGGCTTTGCCCAGTTACTAAGCGTTGAATCAGATATAACCATTGTCGGCGAATTTAGTTCAGCAAAAGAGGCTTTTAGTGCCCTTGCTACTCTTCCCGAGTTAGATGTTGCCGTGATTGATATCTCTATGCCAGATGAAAGTGGCTTGTCGTTGCTTGCTCGCTTAAAAAACGTTCAGCCGGAATTAAAAGCGATTGTGTTGAGTATCTATGATTCGGCTTCATTTGTTAGTAAAGCCATCGATGCGGGAGCATTGGGCTATCTTTCTAAGCGATGTGGCCCCGGTGAATTGGTAACCGCTATTCGCACTGTCTCTGCTGGAGATCGCTATCTTTGCGCCGATGCGCTGTTTAATTTGAGTAACGCCAACGCGCCTTCTACGGCACTCGACCAATTAACCAAACGAGAAAAACAAATATTTGAGCAACTTATTCAGGGCAAAGATGTAAAAGAAGTGGCTTACGATTTATCGCTAAGCCATAAAACCGTTCATGTCCACCGCGCGAATATACTGGGTAAACTTTCGTTGTCCAACAATGTCGATCTAATCCGTTTCGCGATTAAAAATAAATTGTTACCCGAATGAAAACCGTAAAAGAACAAATAAGCAGTCGCGCTTTTACCAGCCTTTTTATTTATGTTATCTACAGTATTACTTGGTTTTGTCTTTGGAGTATTAGCGGTTATCTGGTCAGCAATATCTACATTTCTGGCTTGTTTCTGCCAATTGGTTTGAGATTGGCAGTATTGCTTATCATGCCAATTAAACATTGGTGGGTTGTATTTTTAAGTGAGTTTGTTCTGACTTGCGTTATTGTGCAAACCTTGCAACCTAGCCAAACTGATCTGTTGTTATTTATTGCTCCTTTTATTAGTTACAGTGTTATTCGCCCTATACAACGCTGGTGGCAATACTTAGACACCTATTGGCAACAACTATTGGCTTTATTAGGCGTAATTGTTGTAAATAGTTTTTTATATGGCTGCGTTATTTTCTTTTTAAGCAAGCCGTTATTGCTTGACCTCAGTTTAATATACAGCGCTATGATCGCCACCCTCACTGGCGGTATTATCCTTGCGCCATTTTTTTACCTTTTACATGATTACTTAAATCAAAAGGTTTGGGTTCCGCTCTCTCCCACTCTAGTGCACAACGAAGTGACGTTGCGCCCGTCTGCGTTTTTATGGATGTTATTATTTTTCTGCATTGGTTTACTTGCTGAGCTCAGTTTTAAACAACAAATGGCTTCACTGCTTTTAATCGTGGTTCTGTTGCCAAATATTTTTATGGCTTACCGATACGGCTGGCAGGGCGGCATATTAGCAGCAGTGATGAATAGCGTATTACTGACAATGGCAAAAAAAGTAATGGGCTCATTTTCAACCTACGAAGAGATGCAATTGTTTTTAACGACCCAGGCCTTAGTAGGTTTAGGACTTGGTATCGCGATTAGTCGCCAGTACTTGTTGTCAGAAACACTCAAAAAACTGAACT
The DNA here is from genome assembly GCF_033101115.1 of Vibrio sp. TH_r3. Classification (NCBI taxonomy): domain Bacteria; kingdom Pseudomonadati; phylum Pseudomonadota; class Gammaproteobacteria; order Vibrionales; family Vibrionaceae; genus Vibrio; species Vibrio sp. TH_r3. The sequence continues at coordinate 8,621 of NZ_JAWMPW010000004.1, forward strand.
ATGAACTTGCTCATGAACTCTCGGTTAAACAGGCGCTGACTCGCCAGTTAGTGCATGTAGAGGAAGATATTCGTAAATCGGTCGCCAGAGAACTCCACGACGAAATAGGGCAAAATATCACGGCGATACAAATACAGGCGACGTTAGCCAATCGAACAACACAAGAAAGCAATACCAAACAAATTGCGACTGCGATAAATGATCTGGCGTTTAGAGTGCATAGCGCGACACGCCAACTATTATCTCAACTGCGACCGCATGTGCTAGACCAATTAGGGCTTGAAGGTGCTTTAAAACAAATTGCCAATGAAATGAGATTTTCTGAACGCAACGTTACCTTTAATTTAAATATTGGTTTTGACACTGAACAATTAGACGACGTTACTTCGGTTACGGTTTATCGAATTGTGCAAGAGCTGATCAACAATGCAACAAAACATTCTCACGCCACCGAAATTACCCTTACCTTTTTACCAGGAACATTATTTAGCATGGAGTACAGGGACAACGGCATTGGACTACCCGTAAACTGGCAAACTAAAGGAACGGGACTAAAAGGGTTGTCAGAACGAATTACTGCTCTAGGAGGCAGTTTGTCTATCAGCAATGGTTCAGCAAATACAACGAGTCAACAAATTCGCAACGATAAACTACCCAATAACAGCAAACCTGATAATACTGATAAATTTACACCTATGGGTATTCGGATCGTGGTCAGCCTACCAACTAAAGCGAGCCGATCTTTATCAGCAAAAACAGACCAGAGCGCTTCCTCGCCCGACGCGACCATTGGTAGCGACATTAGGGAGAATAGATAATGTTTGGATTGTTGTCTGCAAAGCCACCTGTCGCTACGATAACCGACCAAAAGACCGTTAATTCAACCTATCACTATTGGCGCTTACATCTGATGATATCCATGTATGTAGGCTACGGTATATTCTATTTTACTCGCAAAAGCTTAAACTACAGTATGCCAGTTATGTTAACCGATTTAGGTTGGGAACCTTCCGATATTGGTATGATCGCGACTGTTTATTATATTACGTATGGCACATCGAAGTTTATTTCAGGCATGATAAGTGACCAGTCCAATCCAAGTTATTTTATGGGATTTGGCTTAATTGCTTCTGGCATTATTAACGTTCTTTTTGGCTTCAGTTCATCATTAACCGCCATGCTGATTTTATGGACACTGAATGCGTTTTTTCAGAGTTGGGGTTGGCCTGCTTGTGCAAAGCTACTTACAACCTGGTACTCACGCTCGGAAAGAGGCTTTTGGTGGTCAGTTTGGAATACATGCATTAATGTTAGTGGCGCTCTTCTTCCTATATCCATCGGCTATATTGTTCTAACTTGGGGCTGGCGATTCGGATTTATTGTACCCGGTATTATTGCCATTATTGTGGGTATTGTTTTGTCATTTCGCATGCAAGACAAACCGACCACACTGGGCTTACCGACCGTTGGTGATTGGCGTGATGATCAGTTAGAAAAACAACAGGAACAAGAAGGTATTGGTCTTCCATTTCAGCAAATTGTCAAAACCTACGTTCTTGGCAATAAATACATCTGGTTACTGTGTAGTTCGTATTTATTGGTCTACGTAGTAAGAATAGCGGTAAATGATTGGGGAAGTTTATATCTAGTCGAACGCCATCACGTTGATTTACTCACCGCTAACACCGCCGTCTCTATGTTTGAAGTGGGTGGCTTTTTAGGTTCATTGCTTGGCGGTTGGGGATCGGATAAATTTTTCCATGGTAATCGAGCTCCAATGAATCTTATTTTTGCTCTCGGTATTTTTATCTCTGTCGCAGCATTATGGTTAACCCCCATGAATAATATTTTTATATTATCTGCATGTTTATTTTCGATTGGTTTTTTTATCTTCGGTCCACAAATGATGATAGGCATGGCTGCGGCAGAATGTTCACATAAAAACCTAGCAGGCACCGCGACTGGTTTTGTCGGCTTGTTTGGTTATCTGGGTGCAGCATTGGCCGGTTATCCGATTTCTATCGTCATCGAACAATTTCAATGGCAAGGTTTTTTTGCAGTCATTACTTTAGCCGCTGCTGCTATTGGTATGTTGTTGATCCCTTTTGTGCGAGCCCAACAACGAAGCAATCGTTCTATAACTAATTAGCTGGCCCGTTTATTTAGCGCCTCGGTTCACAGTTATCTATTGGACTTATCTAACTGTGAACCGAGTCTCAAATCCTACATTCATCCTTCAAAACTAGGAAAAATTCCTAGTGGGCTAAAAACCTGTCTCATTCATTTTCTTTGTCTTTTTTCTACTATTAAGTTGTACCTCAATAACGTTATCTCCCTACATAAGGTTAATGAAGGTACACAAGCATCCCCTACAAAACCAGTCACCAAAAGTGACACCAGCTCGGCGTATAAAGCGAATGTTTTTCACTAAACCACTGCTTTGGGCTAGGCAAATACAATAAAAAGAGGAAACAAAAAATGAAAGGGAATATTAAACGCCATCTGCTAGCAGCTTGCATACTAGGTTCTACCGCATTAGCAACTCCACAAGTTATGGCAGAAGGCCGATTAATTGTGTATTGCAGTGCAACCAATGCCATGTGCGAAGCAGAAACCAAAGCGTTTTCAGAAAAGTACGATGTAAAAACGTCTTTTGTCCGTAATGGTTCTGGTAGTACGCTTGCTAAAATACAAGCAGAACGCAAGAACCCAAGAGCGGATGTTTGGTATGGCGGGACTCTTGATCCACAATCACAAGCCGGTGAGATGGATCTTCTAATGCCTTACAAATCACCTCAACTAGATAATATTATCGATAAATTCAAAGACCCAGCAAAACGCAAAGGTAACTACTCTTCTGCGGTTTATATGGGTATCTTAGGCTTTGGTGTTAATACCAAGCGTTTAGAAGAAAAAGGTTTGGCTATCCCTCGTTGTTGGGAAGATTTAACTAAACCAGAATACAAAGATGAAATCCAAATTGCCGATCCACAAAGTTCAGGTACTGCTTACACTGCCCTCGCCACTTTTATTCAACTTTGGGGTGAAGATAAAGCATTCGACTACTTTAAGAGCTTAGACAAGAACATTTCCCAATACACCAAATCGGGTGTGACACCATCTCGTAACTCTGCTCGTGGCGAGATTGCTATTGGTATTGGGTTCTTACACGATTATTCTCTAGAGCAGTCTCAAGGTGCGCCTTTAGAACTTATTTCTCCATGTGAAGGCACAGGGTATGAGATCGGCGGCGTCAGCATGATCAAAGGCGCTCGTAACGAGGAAAATGCCAAGTTGTTCATCGACTGGGTACTGTCTAAAGAAGGTCAACAACTTGCTTGGCAACAAGGCAAGTCTTTCCAAATTTTAACCAATGTAGACGCAGAGCAATCTCCGTATGCGTTAGATCCTCAAAAATTGGATCTTATCGATTATGATATGAATACTTACGGCGCTTCTGACACACGTAAACGCTTAATTAAAAAATGGGTTAACGTAGTTAAAATGGGCGAATAAACCGGCCTTTAATGTGAGTAGCGCAGCCGCGCTGCTCTCTTCTCTTTTTATAAGAGCGAATCATTTTATAAGACCTAGTCATTTATAAATACTGACTTTATAGGGGCTGACTTTGCCAGCGCTTAGGTCTGTTATTCACTAATTTTCGGTTGGAAATATCATGTCTCAATTTGCAACAGAGTCAGACTTGAAAAATCGCCTTGCAGAAAATTCACAACGTGACCCAATATTTTATTGGATCATGTCAATTATTGCTGCCTTCATACTTTTGCCCACTTTTTCACTCGATTATGGGCTTATGGACTCAACATCTGATGAGTTTTTTGAAGCAATGGCATGGAGCGGTACTAATATAGCGTGGCTGTGGTTTAGTCTACCATTGGTACTTTTAATTCGTCCTAAATTTGCCTTAAATAAATATCATACCACCCGCCACAAGTTCGATATTGGCTACACGCTGTTTTGTATCGTATTTATTATTGCTTCCTCAGCAATAACGGGTCAGGGCTTGGGTTATTCCACCCTATTCCTTTTTGCTGCTTTAGCAATGACCATGACACTGGCCATGGCACGGCTCGAATACATGGGGGGAGATGCCTTTGTTATCGGCTCATTAGTCTCGATTATTGGTCTTATTTCGGCCTTTATACTTTATCCAAGTATCGCCATTTTTGTGCCGATGTTTCAAGATGAAATGGGTAACTTTGTTGCTTGGCAGTTCATTGAAATTTTATCGCAGGCGCAGATCATACAAATTATTCTCAACTCTATTATGTTGGGATCGTCTGTAGGTATTACCGCAACCTTTTTTGGCTTGATGTTCGCAATTTATTCAACCCGTATTGCTGAGAAATCGGCGTTTATTACGCGAATCTTTTCTATTCTACCGATTGTAACACCACCATTTGTAGTGGGATTAGGCGTAACATTAATGCTGGGCCGCTCTGGTTATGTGACGGAATTGATGGTCGATTGGTTTGGTTTCGAAAATACCAATTGGTTGTACGGTTTTACTGGTATTTGGATGGCTCAAGTGCTCGCTTTTGCTCCAATGTCTTTTATGATTTTAGATGGGGCAATGAAGTCATTACACCCTTCTTTGGAGGAAGCGTCCTATACGTTACGAGCGAATCGCTACCAAACGTTTTTTGGCATTGTACTACCCTTACTTAAACCTGCGCTGGCTAACTCGTTTTTAATTATTTTCGTTCAATCCTTAGCTGACTTTAGTAACCCGTTAGTACTGGGTGGTAGTTTCGATGTCCTTGCTACACAAATTTACTTCTATATTGCTGGCGCACAACTTGACTATGCCTCAGCCAGTACACTTGGTGCGGTACTATTAATCTTCTCATTGGCTATTTTTGTTATCCAGTATATGTGGATAGGAAAACGCTCTTATGTGACGATTTCTGGTAAATCTTACCGAGGAGATGTTCAGCCTCTACCTACCAGTTTGCGTACTTTTGTCTCAGTTACGTTATATGGTTGGATGATATTTAACGTCTTGCTGTACGGAAGTATTGTCTTTGGTAGCTTTACCGTAAACTGGGGCGTCGATTATTCACTGACTCTGGATAATTACATCAACCTATTTGGCATGGGCTTTGGTGAAGGTGCTTGGCCATCATTGATTAGTACTATGACTTATGCAGGTATTGCCGCACCAATTACAGCAACCTTTGGTTTACTGATCGCTTATATAGTGGTTCGACAACAATTTCATGGTAAAAAAGTGGTCGAATTTATCACTATGCTGTGTTTCGCTGTACCGGGAACGGTAGCGGGTGTTTCATACATCCTTGCTTTTAACGATGCGCCTATTTACTTAACCGGAACCGCAGCTATTGTGATCATTTCGATGGTAATGCGCAACGTACCAGTCGGTATTCGCGCTGGTGTGGCAGGGCTAGGCCAACTAGATAAATCCTTAGATGAAGCGTCGCTCAGCCTTCGAGCTAACTCATTTAAAACCATCATTTATATCTTAATACCGTTACTTCGTCCGGCTATTTTGTCATCGCTGATATACAGTTTCGTCCGCGCTATGACAACGGTGAGCGCAATTATATTCCTTGTGACACCTGAGACTCGTGTAGCGACTTCTTACATTTTAAACCGTGTAGAAGATGGCGAGTACGGTATTGCTATCGCCTATGGCTCACTGCTTATATTTGTCATGTTAAGCATCATTCTGACCTTTGACTACCTAGTAGGCGAGGCACGAATTTCCCGTTCAAAAGCCAAGAACCAAGACTAAATTTGTGGAGAAAATAAAAATGAAAGACAACAGCTTTGTAGTACTCAAAAATGTATGCAAGCGTTTTGGAGATAATACGGTAATTGGTGGACTGGATCTGGAAATAGAAAAAGGGACATTGGTTACTCTACTCGGCCCATCAGGTTGCGGTAAAACCACTGTATTACGTTTAGTTGCTGGGCTAGAAAAACCCACCAGCGGCCAAATATTTATTGATGGGGAAGATGTGACAAATACCTCTATCCAACATCGAGATATTTGTATGGTGTTTCAGTCCTATGCATTATTCCCACATATGTCATTATTTGAAAATGTCGCCTACGGTTTAAAGATGATTAGATTACCAGCTAATGAAATCAAACAACGGGTAGATGAGGCATTAGCATTAGTTGATTTAGGGGATATGGGCGACCGTTTTGTCGACCAAATATCTGGAGGTCAGCAACAGCGTGTGGCACTGGCTAGAGCACTGGTTCTGAAGCCAAAAGTATTATTGTTCGATGAACCATTAAGTAACCTTGACGCTAATTTACGACGTAGTATGCGTGAAACTATCCGAGATCTACAACAACGCTTTAATATTACCTCGCTTTATGTCACTCACGACCAAGCTGAAGCTTTCGCCGTTTCAGATACAGTTGTGGTGATGAAAGATGGCGATATCATGCAAGAAGGCGCACCCGATAACCTGTATCGCTCGCCAGCTTCGATGTTTATGGCAAACTTTATGGGCGATGCGAATATATTTGACGGCGAGTTTAAGCAAGGCAACCTAATAATTAACGGCTACAAAATTGACGCAGATTCAGCCGTTATCCATGGTTTCCCTGAGGGCCATTATCAAATTGGCGTGAGACCTGAAGCCATTCTTATCGCAGGAGAAGGCGAAGTATGCCAACAGTGCCAAGTTAAAGGGATTGTGTACATGGGGTCAATGTACGAGGTGGCAGTAAACTGGCACGGTCAGGAGCTATTACTACAGCTAAACTCCTCACAGTTTGATCCAGAAATTTCAGATCACGCTTATTTAACCATTAATCCAACCGGTATTTTTCTATTACCTAATGCCGCGTAACATCTTGATGATATAACGCTAAAGGGGTCAGGCGTTGCCTGACCCCTATTTTTTCATCTATTAACACTCATCATATAAAAAACCTTGCAATTATCTTAAAGAAGCATAGTGTTATACTCATGTATATCACTATACTCCATAGCAAGGATCATAATGACCGATTGGCACAATGACCAGCCTATTTTTCGTCAGCTCAGTGAACGCATCTGCCAACAGATTCTGCAAGGTATCTGGCAAGAACAACAACCGCTTCCTTCGGTACGAACTGTGGCGACTGAATTAAAAATTAATCATTTAACAGTAATGAAAGGCTACCAATTATTAGTTGATCAGGGGTTGGTTGAAAAAAAACGTGGTCAAGGTATGTTCGTAGTACAAGGTGCATTATCCCTTCTACGTACCAAGCAGAAACAAGACTTTTTACAACAACAAATCCCTATGATTGCTCAAACATTATCGCAAATCGATATGTCGATAGACGAGTTTATTCAACACATTAAACACACTCAAAAGCGACAACAAGAGACAGCAGGTAAACAATGAAACCTTTAGTCCGTGTTCAAAACGTTTCAAAAAATTATCAAGCTTCAAGATCGTATAAAGGATCAAAGCACTCACAAACTAAGGTCGCGTTAAACGACATCAGTTTCGAACTATACCCTGGACAGATTCTTGGCCTACTGGGACACAATGGTGCGGGGAAATCGACCTTAATCAATGCATTACTTGGGGCACACCGATACCAAGGCGAGATTGACATTAATGGCTGCCACCCTATCCAGCAACACGCTGAATTAATGCTGCAGTTAGCATACATATCCGATGTCAACGTGCTACCCGATTGGATGAGCGTCAAACAAATACTTAAATATACGGCGGGGGTGCATCCAAGTTTTGATATAGACAAAGCCATACACACATTAGCTCGCACCCAAATTGATCCTTCAAGTAAAATCAAAAGCCTATCTAAAGGTATGAAAGTTCAATTGCACCTCGCTATCGTTATCGCGACAGACAGTAAAGTATTAATATTAGATGAACCAACACTGGGATTGGATCTACTCTATCGAGATGTATTCTATCGACACCTTTTAGAATGGTTTCATGACGGTGAGCGTGCACTGATTATTGCCAGCCATGAGGTCTCAGAAATCGAACATTTACTTACCGATGTTGTCATGCTTAAGCAAGGTAAAGCCATACTGCAAGGCAGTATGGAAAAGATAGGCGAAGACTATTTTATTTTAGAGGCGGACCAAAAACACAGCGAAATAATTGAGTCATTGAATCCTTTAAATAGCCAAATTAGCTTAGGCACAGTCAAGTGTTTACTCAAAAGCGACCAACTCTCCACCGCAGAAAATTGGGGGAATATTCATCGAGCTAGCTTGGCCGATCTGTTTATTGCTTTACAAAAAGAGGACGTATAATGCACGCCAGTATCTATATGCTAGAAAAAGAATTAATCGAACATAAGAACATTACTCGTGTTCCTTTTTTTCTATTTATTGTGGCGGTTATCATGATTGTCGGACTAATAGCTAACTCGAGCCACAATAGTCATATGGCATTTGAAATGCATTACTCGGGTAATAATGTAGACATGTTTGATGTTTTTTCATCAAATGTTTATGCCGCAATGAGTTATTCAGTTAGCTTAGTTTCTATTATTTTAAGCTCACTATATTTACCAAAAACCTTACGTAAAGAACGAGTAGAAGGCAGCTCGATGTTCTGGCGAAGTATGCCCGTTTCTCATGCCCTAACCCATAGTGTGAAACTCGGCTTTGGCTTGTTAGTCATCCCTGCAATTTGCTCGTTGTTATTATTGAGTACAAATTTAATATTATGGTTGGCGAATATCTCAATCAATGAACCTGTTACCCTATTCTTAGGGCAAGTTTCATTTATCGACATCATCATTAACTGGTTGGATTTTTTATTTAAAATGAGCCTTATCGCCTTGGCATTATTACCGCTGGCAACTATTGCATTAATGACCTCCCAACTGGTTAGTTCGCCAATACTTATAATGCTACTGGGCTACTACGTCGTAAAATGGGTGTCGTTATACCTGTTTGGCTTTACTGCATTAAGTGTATTTTTTGATGCAATATTATCTATTCCAAACTTGATTTTCAGTTCTGAACCATTAACTGGTTTCATCCATGCAGGAGTGTTCAATCTGATTATCTATTACACACTAGGGATCGTTGCATTATTCGCCAGTCTATCTTTAAGTCAAACCAATGAGCTTTCTTTTCGACAATAAACACCGGGGCCAGATGTTGTTTTTTGTGTTTAATAAACAACAAAATAAACACCTGCCCCCGAATTTTATATATGCGATACGTAGCCAGGCACGCGAAACCACTTACGACAACTATCTAGAAAGTGTCCGTATATCACCCCCATACCACAAGAAATAGCCGCATTAGTTGTTACTGCGGTTACTATTTGATCAACAGAAGCACCTACTGAAAACAAAATAGCGGCATATACTGGTGATTGAAAGGCAACATACGCAATAAGATCTGAGACATTTTTGACAAATGAGCTCGGCGATAATTTTGCACCTTGTCTAAGTGCCCAATCCCTAAATAATCCATACGGCAGTGCAATCAATATATTGACTGGTATAGAAACTAACCTGGATGCGAGTGATTTCTCAAACGACATTCCTGATATAAAAACTTCAATAATCATCCCTGAAATAAAGCAAAACACCACCATTGCAAATGTGTCTGCAGCTGCGTTCCTAATGCAAAAAGGAGCACGTGATTTCATTTTTTCCTCGGCAAAATAGATAAAAATTACAACAAAAAAACAGTTAAAAAACGCCCACTGAGCCTTATATTTGACTCTAGATTTTATCGCTATTAAAACAGAAAAACTGCAGCTTGTATCACCAAATTTTAAGTATTTTGGCAGTTGATAACACCAATTATTAACTTAAAAATAGTGAATTGAACTAAAATAAATTACAATGATTAATTCGTGAACATTTACCTTTATAACCATAATATAAGTCTGGTTTTTAGCTTGTTCACTTAAGTCATTAGGGAATAAAACACGAGATCTGTCTGCTCAAATAAACTCAAATACGTGTTAAGATACGGGCTAAACTCATTTTGGGAATGTAACGTGACATTGAAAGAATTGCTTCAACAACCTGAATTTGAAAATAAGCTTCTCGGCGAAGCTCAAACACGCGGTTTTATTACCGCTATGGCCGCGGCACCGATTTTACTCGCCCCAACAGAATGGATCCCTTTTCTTTGGGGTGGAGAAGAAATCGCTCCCTTCAGTGATGGTGCGCAATTTGAACACTATGCCGATTTAGTTATCGAGGTGTGGAACACTACCCGCCCAGAGCTATTAGATGGTACTTGGCAGTGGCCAGAAGGCTATACGCTAGATGAAAAAGAGATCGTTTCTCAAGATGCTAGAGACTTTGTCGAAGGTTTACTGCAAGGTTGGCAATTGGCTCGAGACGACTGGGAAACATTGATGCCAGAGCACAGTGAAGACAATGCCTTGCTCGGTGGTGTCTTGCTCTCTTTAAGTATGTTGTATGATCCAGATACTGCGATAGAAACACTTAAGCAGCATGGTGTGGAAGGTTTAGAACAATTCGAAGAAATTTATGCAGCTATTCCGGTGATGCTATGTGGTTTAACTCAGCGAGGTGCTGAATTAGCTCAACAGCAGTAAATCGGTACGTAAAGCCTGTACGCAAATTGATAAATCAATATATCAATAGATAAGTCGTATAAATAGATAGACCAGTATAAATAGTCCAAAGCCACCAAAGCTTGGTGAATATCCCGCTCTGGTGGCTTATAAAAACATACTATTAATCAGTAACAATATCTAATCAGTAACAATAACTTAAAAATTAATTTTGCATCTGTTCTGCGAAATCGAGCATGCGATTAAGAGGAATCAACGATTTGACTCGAATCTCTTCATCGACAAAGATTTCATGTTGTTTAGATTCCCCAGTAAGTGCACTTTCAATCGCAGCCAGCCCATTCATTGCCATCCAAGGACAATGGGCACAACTACGGCAAGTTGCACCCGCACCCGCGGTTGGCGCTTCCATCAGTTCCTTTTCAGGTACTAATTGCTGCATTTTAAAGAAAATACCTTTGTCAGTTGCAACAATTAGCTTTTTGTTAGGTAATGATTTAGCCGATTTAATCAATTGGCTGGTTGAACCAACGGCATCAGCCAATTCAACCACTGAAGCAGGTGACTCTGGATGCACCAACACGGCAGCATCAGGATATAATGCTTTCATGTCTTTCAATGCTTTAGCCGAGAACTCATCATGCACTACGCATTCACCTTGCCATAACAACATGTCTGCGCCTGTCTTATTAGCAATATAAGATCCTAAGTGACGATCAGGTCCCCAGATGATTTTCTTATCTTCATCATCTAAATGCTCGACAATTTCAAGTGCAATACTCGACGTGACGACCCAATCAGCTCTGGCTTTGACCGCTGCCGATGTATTGGCATAAACAACCACTGTGTGATCTGGATGCGCGTCACAAAACTCGGTAAACTTGTCGGCTGGACAGCCTAAATCTAACGAACATTCAGCTTCTAGATTAGGCATTAATATAGTTTTCTCTGGAGTCAGTATTTTAGCAGACTCCCCCATGAAACGGACACCAGCTATAATAAGTGTACTGGCTGAATGTCGATTACCAAACTTAGCCATTTCTAGCGAATCGCCAACAAATCCACCCGTTTCTTCTGCAAGGGCTTGGATTTCAGGATCAGTATAGTAATGGGCAATTAATACCGCATCCTTCTCTTGCAACAATTGCTTTATATTCTCGACATGAGCTTGTTTTTGCTGATCGGTAAGAGGCTTTGGTTTAGGAGGAAATGGATAAACCGTGTTTTCTATTAAATCTAAAATATGACTCATTATTATTTGCTCTATGCACCTTCCGCGAATCCGGACATTGTACACCTGATGCGACGTGCTTTTCTAGCGTTGTTACATATTTGATAAAATCCGATTAAATCAGTCCCACCTAATACCCAACAGATTTACGGTTTGATTTATGGCTTACAACTAGATGAACTCGTTACGATGAACCATGGTTAATAAAAATAGACCATCGCGGTCTATTTTTATTATTTAATTTTTGACGTTGCCATATTAGCGGATGCGGAGCCAGGGTAGTCGTCGACGACTTGCTGATAATACTTATTAGCAACACTTTGTTTTCCATTGCGAGCAGCAATATCACCAAGTTTAACTAATGAATCAGCTCTCTTATTGGAATCCTTATAAGAAACGACAGAAGCAAAGCTTTTGGCTGCTTCGATATCTTTCTTAAGAGCAAAATTAAGTTGCCCTACCCAGTAATGAGAATTGGCAATATACGATGAATTGGGGAAATCTTTTTGAAATTTAGCAAATGCGTCCAACGCACCTGTATAATCTTTTTCGACTTGAACTAAGTACACTGCTTTTTTATACGCAGCTTCTTCGCTCTCATCTGCCGTATAAACACCGCCAGCGGCTACCGAAGTAGAGCTCTGTTCCGAACTATCTGTGGTCGGTTGTTGCTTTTGGCTTTTCACCCTATCCAATTCAATAAATAACTCTCTTTGACGATCTAACATCTGCTTCATATCGTAGCTATTTCGCTCAACCATTCCACGAAGTTCACTAATTTCTGATGCCATACCATCAATTTGTTGTTGCAGACGCAATTGAACCCGAGAGGAATTGCTCAGCAAACGTTCTAGCCTTTGTACATCTGTTTCAGGGCCAGAATTTACCGAAGATAAACTAGAGTTGCTGCTGTTAATATCAGATACTGGAGCCGGTGCGGCGAACACTAGATTCGCCACACTCGCCAGTAACGTAAGCGAAACAGCTCGCTTAAAGTTACTGAACATAAGGTCTACCTTTGATTAGTATACGATAACCGCGCGGCGGTTTTTCGCATAGGCATCTTCAGACTGACCAAAAACTAATGGCTTCTCTTCGCCATAGCTCATGATTGAGATTTGATCAGCTTGAACACCTAAGGCTTGAAGGTATTTAGATACAGCTTCAGCACGACGCTCGCCAAGTGCGATGTTGTACTCTGGAGTACCACGCTCATCAGCATGACCTTCAACAGTCACTTTAATACCCGCATCTTTGCTTAAGAACGCAGCATGTGCTGCTAGCATTTCTGCATAATCACCAGATACTGATGCATTATCAAATGCAAAGTAAACCGTGCTTTTTTCACGAAGTGCTTGCTCTTGCATCTCTCTTTCAGAAAGTTGAGTTGCTTGATCAACAGGCGTCGCTACAGTAGTGGTTTCTGTTTGCTTGTTCATTTCTTGAGAAGCAGCGTCAGCAGCTTCATCACTTGAGCTACAAGCTGTAACAGCTAGGATAGGTAGCGCAATAAGCAGCCCTTTAAAAATCTTGTTAAGTTGCATCTGTTATATTCCTTACTTTATCAAACTTAGTTGCTACAAAAACGGTGACCATGCGGGAGCTCTAACACGCCCATTTGTTGCCGGTAATCTAGCTTTAAATCGACCATCTATAGAAACCATAGAGAGCACGTTTTTCTTTCTATAAATAGAACTGTATATGACCATACTACCATTTGGGGCAATGCTTGGGGATTCATCCAGTAGTGTTTTAGTTAACACTTGAACGGCCCCTGTCTCCAAATCTTGTTTTGCCAAATTAAAACCACTATTTGAACGATTCACCATAATTAGGAATCTTCCATCTGGAGTAATTTGCCCACCCAAGTTCTGGCTGCCTTGCCAAGTTAGACGGTTGGTCGAGCCGTCTACCAAATTTACTCGATATATCTGAGGTTTACCACCCCGATCTGATGTAAATATCAATGATTGACCATCTGTTCCCCAGAAAGGTTCGGTATTATTTGATCTACCGCTCGTTATTTGTCGTAACTTACGTGTCGCCAGATCTAAGGTATAGACATGCAGACTGCCCGTTTTTGATAATACAATCGCCAACGTTTTTCCATCTGGTGAGAATCTTGGTGCACCATTATGACGAGGAAATGAAGTAAGTTTTTCTCTTTTCCCTGTGTAAATGTCCATTAAGAATATTTCTGCCTGATTATTTTGAAAGCTAACATAAGCAAGCTGACGTCCGTCTGGCGACCATGCAGGAGACATAAGTGGTTGCTTAGAACGTAGAACTAAACGTTCGTTGAATCCATCATAATCTGCAATTCTTAACTGATAACTGTATTGGTCTTCTTCATTAACAACAACATACGCAATACGAGTGACAAACGCCCCTTTCTCGCCGGTTAATTGCTCATAAACCAAATCAGAGATTCTGTGCGCATATTCACGTAATCGCTCGCCCGGTACCGTCGCACGTTTGTTAAATAAAATATGATCTTTAGAAAGGACTAATTCACCATCTGGGCCCAAAGCTTTACTTTGTCCCATCGTTAATTGCCCTCGAATAACATCAATTAGCTGGTATCTAATAACATAATTACCTTCGGCGTCTTGAGTTATCGTTCCAGTTAGTAATGAATCGACACCTAAGTTAGTCCAATCCGCAAATTGAATGTCAGTATCGCTATAAGGTGTTTGCGGCATTTTGTCGACAGCAACTGGGCTAAATTTACCACTACGACGCAAATCGGATGCAATCACGTCAGATACATTGTGCGGAAGATCTGTCGCTCCTTCCCACTTGAATGGCACGATAGCGATAGGTCTAGCAGAGTCAATACCTTCTGTTATTACCAGTTCCAACGCGGCATTAGCCACTTGGCTAAGGCTGGCTGTTAATATCAACAGTCCTGTAATAAGGTTTTTAATCAAAATACATCCCTTTTACTACGAATTTATTATTCAGGTGCAACCGTAAGATTAATGTTACGCAGCTTATCAATAATATCTTGATCCGCTGGTAAAGGAAAACTACTTACCTGCGCGACTGCTCGCTCTGTTGCAGCACACAACCTTGAATCGCCACTAACCACTGCAACACGACTTAGCATTGCATCTTTTCCCGTAGGCAATAATTGCAGATTAACCTTACAAGAACGACCTCGGAATGAATCTTCCATAAGCAAATTATTCTGAATAAGTTGCTTATAGATTGCACCATACCTATCTAATTCTGATGCGATAACTTGCTGTTTAGTTGAACTATTTTGTGCTTGTTCTTCTTCTAACCCAGCAAATATATCACTTAATGCCGCTTCTCGTTCTTTACGTTCAGCTTCGGCTCGTTTACGTTCTTCTTCTAACTGTTTTAATCGCTCTTGCTCTTGTCGTGCTTTGACTTTAGCTTCTTCTGCCGCTTTTTGATTAGCAATTCGTTCTTTCTCTGCTTGTTCCGCTGCTTTTTGGGCGGCAACTCGGTCTCGTTCGGCTTGCTCAGCTAACTCTTTTTGCTTTTGAGCTTTTTCCTGAGCCTCTTGAGCGGCTTTTTCACGATTAATCCGATCAGCTTCTGCTTTAGCCGCTGCGGCTTCTTTTACAATACGTTCTTGCTCTGCTTCTTTAGCTTGTTGCTGCTTTTTAACTCGTTCAGCTTCTGCGCTTGCCGCTCTTTCTTTCTCTAGTCGCACTTTTTCTTGTTCAAGCTTTTGCTGCTTTTCCGCATCACGCGCTGCTTTATTCGCTTTAGTACGTTCTTCTTTTAGTTTACGAATTCTCTCTTCTTCTGCTTGACGATTTTTTTCCAACAATTCACTTTGTTTGCGCAATTTATCCAAACGTTCTTGTTCAGATTTTGCGGCAGACTTGCGTTTTTCTCTTATCTCTTTCGCTTGTTTTGCTACCAAAGCAGGATCAATCACCACCGCTTCGACCATGCTACCTATTGGCTTTGGTTTTGACATATTAAAATCTGTCCCCCAAAGCAATGCCGCTACTAGCAACAAATGAAGGGTGACAGAAATAATGATGGCTGATGTTAACTTATTATTTTTTTTCATCTACAGCTAACGCTATTCCTTGATATCTGTCAACAGGCCTACTTTAGGTACTCCTGCTCGACTTAATTCATCTAAAACTAAAATAATTTCCGCGTACGGTGTTGCGGCATCTCCACCCACCGCGACAGGAGATTTTGGCGAAATAGACAATTCCGCCTTTATACGAACAATCATATCTTGTAGCGAGAGGCCACGTTGTACCTCTTCGTCATTAACACTCAATCCTAAATTACCATCTTGATCTATTTCGACAATAATAAAACTTGCATCTGAATCGCCCGCAATTTCAGATGCAGGTTTAGCTTCTGACGCTTGCGGTAACTCAACATCGACACCTTGAGTAATAAAAGGAGACGTCACCATAAAAATTATGAGAAGCACCAACATGACATCAATATAAGGTACAACATTGATTTCTGCGGTTAACTTCCTTTTCTTAGGTTGATAACCCGCCATGATTATTCCTTATCACTCATTGCTTGGCGATGAAGAATACTGTGAAATTCTTCTGAAAATGTAGCGTAAGAGTGTTCTAACTTGGCAACGCGATTGCTTAAGCTGTTATAAGCCATGACCGCTGGAATTGCAGCAAACAACCCCATCGCCGTTGCGACTAACGCCTCTGCTATACCCGGAGCAACCATGGCTAATGTAGCCTGCTTTACTTGTCCTAAAGCAATGAAGGCATGCATTATTCCCCATACGGTACCAAATAATCCGATATACGGGCTAATCGATCCAACTGTGGCCAAAAATGGCAAGCTTGTCTCTAGTGATTCTACCTCTTTGGAGACCGTTACCCGCATAGTTCTTCCAGTACCGTCCATAACAGATTCACTCGATGAACCATAAGTTCGTCTTAGTCGAGCAAATTCTGTAAAACCTGTGAAGAATATTTCTTTCGTACCAGATAAGTCGTCTTTGTGTTCTTTGACTTCTTGATAGAGTTTGGACAGGTCTTGTGTTGACCAAAATTTGTCTTCAAACTCGTTCGCTTCTTTTACTGCAGTCCGCAGCACTTTACTACGTTGAATAATCATAGCCCATGATGCTACGGACATACCGAGTAAAATAAGCATTACCACCTTAACTAAAAGGCTTGCCTGTAAAAATAGGTCTAAGATTGAAAGTTCAGCGTTCACTCTAATTCAACTCCGCGATTATTGAGCTTGGTATAGCTTGAGGTTTCATTTTTTCACTGTTCACGCATGCTACCTTAACTATGGCTTTACACAACGTACGTTGTTCAAGATTGACGATTTCCTGACAAAACACAATGGATGCTTTTTTCAACTCTGCCACTCTGGTAACAACCATCAGTTGATCATCTAATTTAGCGCCTTGCATAAAATCGATATCAATGTGACGCACCACAAAGCCAATGTTTTGTGCTAACAAATCGTGTTGAGAAATGCCCTTATCACGCAACAACTCTGTTCTTGCACGTTCAAAGAACTTGAGATAATTCGAATGATATACTACACCACCCGCGTCAGTATCTTCATAATAGATAGTGACAGGCCATTTAAATGAATTCGTCAAATCTGGTACAACCTATTCCTAATAATAAATAAACTTAACATCAAACTATACCTTATAGATATGGCAATAGTCTTTATCATACGGATTTTTTTGAAATAAATAGTAAAAAATTGAAGCAATCTGATCAAGAGTGCTTCAATTTAAAAGAATTTTAAACGAAAAGATAAGCGAATGTGAAATAACTGAGGATGGTTAATGAAAAATACGGTGAAAATATTATTTTCCAAGCAACGAAAATAGGTGTGAAACCCACTCCAAATATAACGCCTGAACAGACAGCCCAAACAAATAATGGGCCGATATATGGGGTAAACCCACCAATCGCCTCGCCGTATAACGTTGGCTCCCACATCAACAACACCACATGACCTATTGCTAATAGGAAAGATAAAGCCCTAAATAGGGCTTTATCTATTGGACGGTGTAAATTCGCTATTTGAGTAGCAAATTTAGTCACTATCTTTATCCATCATTTCGGAATGTTCTAACCACAACGCGTTAATAATACCAAACGCACAAGCCAGCAACACACCTAGAATCCATGCAAAATACCACATTTCTATGACTCCTTAATAAAGTGAATTTTTGTTTTCTTCGATGAATTTATCATCAAGACGACCAAACATTTTGTAATAAGTCCAACTGGTATAACCCAATATGATAGGAACAAAAACGGCCGCAACAATGGTCATGATTTTCAAGGTTAATTCACTAGACGTTGAATCCCACATAGTTAAACTTTGGCTTGGTTCCAAGCTCGAAGGCATAATAAATGGGAACATCGCAAAACCAGCAGTCAGAATGATACCGGCAGAAGCCAAGCTAGCCGCTAAAAATGCCAGAGCTCCACTGTTTACTCGCGACGCGATGATAACAATTAACGGCATCACCACCCCTAATATAGGCGCAGCCCATAGTAAAGGATAATCGGAAAAGTTCTGCATCCAAGCACCCGCTTCACGAATCACTTCTTTGTTTAATGGATTAGACGCGGCAAAGGTATCAAGTTCCGTTTGCAATGCATAACCATCAATATTTTGCACCCAAAAACCACCTAAAACAAATAGCACAAATATAGCAAGAGCACCCATTTGAGCAACTTTACTTGCTCGTTCGCGCACGTCATCGGTCGCCTTCATTTGCAACCATGTCGCACCCATAACGAGGAACATTGATAAGCTAACTAATCCACACAGTAACGCAAATGGATTCAGCAAGCCAAAGAACGAGCCATGATAAGTCGACATCATAAAATCATTTAAGGTAAATGGCACACCTTGCAGAAGGTTACCAAATGCGACACCGAAGATGATAGAAGGAATAAAACCACTGGCACTAATCGCGATATCCCAGTTTTTACGCCATTTATCTGACTCGATTTTTGAACGATAGTCCAAACCAATCGGACGCAACCATAACGCCGCTAGCGTTACGATCATCGCAAAGTAGAAACCAGAAAATGAGGTTGCGTAAACAAGAGGCCATGCGGCAAATAATGCCCCACCTGCTGTCACTAACCAAACTTGGTTACCGTCCCAATGCGGGGCAATCGAGTTAATCATAACGCGACGTTCGCTATCTGTTTTACCAATAATCGGTACCAGAGCACATACGCCTAAATCAAATCCATCCGCGATGGCAAAACCAATAAGCAGTACGCCGACTAGTAGCCACCAAATAAATCGCAATGCTTCATAATCAAACATTATTTAATCTCCCTTACGCTTCTACTTGGCGATTAACTTTGTCTTGGACAGAGTCACCGTTTTGTTCAAAGTGGTAGCGGCCTGTTTTCAAGCTGCTTGGCCCTTTACGTGCAAATGTCACCATCAGATACACTTCTACAATCAAGAATACTGTATACAATGCAAGAATAGCGAACAACGAAGCCCAAAGTTGACCTGTGGTTAGCCCTGACACTGCTACGTCAACGGGTAATATTTCACCTACTGCCCAAGGTTGGCGGCCATATTCAGCAACAAACCAACCCAGTTCGATGGCGATCCAAGGTAATGGAATTCCGTACATTGCTGCTTTTAATACCCACTGTTTTTGCGTGATTTTTTGACGGCAAGTTTGCACGAATGCTGCGCCAAAAATAAACAACATCGCAAAGCCAATACCTACCATGATACGGAACGAGAAGAACAGAGGCCAAACCGTTGGAATAGAGTCATCCGCGGCCGCTTTTATTTGCTCTTCAGTCGCATCGACAACATCATCGGTATAACGTTTAAGCAGTAATCCATAGCCTAAGTCATCTTTTATGTCATCAAACGCTTGCATGTTTTCTGGCGTTTTGTCACCTGAACGTAGTTTTTGTAGAAGATCATAAGCAATCATGCCATTTCGAATGCGCTCTTCATGCTCAAGTTTCAGATCAGAAAGACCCGTTACTTCTTTATCTAAAGAACGAGTAGCTATGATACCCATCGCGTATGGAATTTTAATTGCAAAATCAGTATGTTGTTTCTCTTGATTAGGCAAACCAATAACAGTAAATGCGGCGGGTGCTTCTTCTGTGTGCCATTCAGCTTCGATCGCAGCTAGTTTTACTTTTTGTACATCACCCAATTCGTAACCAGATTCATCACCCAGAATGATAACCGAAAGAATAGAGGCCATACCGAAAGAAGCGGCAATCGCAAATGAGCGACGCGAGAAAGCAATATCTCTGCCTTTCAGTAAGTAGTAAGAGCTGATACCTAAAATGAACATAGCCCCTGTTGTGTAGCCAGCGGCGACAGTGTGCACAAATTTAACTTGAGCAACCGGATTCAATACCACTTCAGCAAAGCTAACCATTTCCATGCGCATTGTTTCGAAATTGAATTCCGAACCGACTGGATTTTGCATCCAACCATTTGCAACCAATATCCATAGTGCAGAGAAGTTAGATCCCAATGCCACAAGCCAAGTCACCACTAAATGCTGACGCTTTGATAACCTATCCCACCCGAAGAAAAATAAGCCTACAAAAGTGGATTCTAAAAAGAAAGCGACTAATGCTTCTATAGCGAGTGGAGCGCCAAATATATCGCCTACATAGTGCGAATAATACGACCAGTTGGTACCAAATTGAAATTCCATGGTTAGACCAGTGGCCACACCAAGGGCGAAGTTTATACCGAATAACTTACCCCAGAACTTTGTCATGTCCTTGTAGATTTGTTTATCAGTCATTACATATAGAGACTCCATGATGGCAAGTAAAAATGCCATACCTAGAGTCAGTGGAACAAACAGGAAGTGATACATCGCTGTAAATGCAAATTGCAACCGCGATAGATCAACTATGTCAATCATGGTAACTCCTTTTAGTGTCGGCTGAGTGACACTGATACGTTTGGTATCGTGTTTAAGCATTAAAGATTAACTATAATATTTTAATTGACGACCTACCGAGTAAATCGACAGCGAAAATCAATAAAAATCATTAATTGTTAATATTTTGTACTTTTTTGGTTAGTTTTTTGTTAAGTTATATCTAATATAGCTGCTGCTAATATTATCGATAAACATCATCAGATTCAAAAGGTTTCTATAAATAATTTCGCTTTGATTTACATCAAGAAAAACAGCTGGGGACCCACTTACGAGATAAGAGTATGATATAGATCAGCAACTAGTAGCACGCTATATACACCACTAAAAAAAATCCAGTACAATTTAAAAGCGGCTAGAACACTATTAATAGTGGTTTATCAATGAGTGACACTTATAGATATTGATATCAATAAAATTAGATAGAAACGCAACTGAAGTATAGAGATAAAATGAATGTAACTAGATCTTGGACTTAGCTTAAAGTAGAGGCAAATAAAATATTGGGTACTTATCAAAAATACCCATAAGGCCGTTTAATTGTTTATTTCAAAACCAAAATGCAAATAGGCTCTCTCAGTAGCAATTCGTCCCCTTGGCGTACGTTGTAAGTAACCTTGCTGAATAAGAAACGGCTCTAATACATCTTCTATGGTATCTTTTTCTTCACCAATTGCAGCCGCTAGGTTATCCAAACCAACTGGGCCACCAGAAAATTTATCCATAATCGCCACCAATAGTTTTCGATCCATATAATCAAAACCTTTTTGATCAACATCGAGCATATCTAACGCCTTATCTGCAATATCGGCACAAATATGTCCATTGCTTTTCACTTCGGCATAATCTCTAACACGTCTTAGTAATCGGTTTGCGATTCTTGGTGTACCACGAGCACGTTTGGCTACTTCTAGCGCACCATCTTCATCCATTGAAAGATTTAAACAACCGGCACTGCGCTGCACAATATGCTGTAAATCAGCCACATTGTAATATTCTAATCTCTGCACGATACCAAATCGGTCACGTAATGGAGAGGTCAACGAACCTGCTCGTGTTGTTGCACCTATCAGAGTAAAGGCAGGTAAATCTATCTTAATAGAACGAGCGGCAGGACCTTCGCCTATCATTATATCTAGCTGATAATCTTCCATTGCTGGATACAGAATTTCTTCAACCATAGGGCTCAATCGATGGATTTCGTCGATAAAAAGAATATCATTTTCTTCTAAATTTGTGAGAAGTGCGGCTAAGTCTCCTGCTTTTTCTAATACCGGTCCAGAAGTGGTACGTATATTCACTTCCATCTCATTTGCTACGATATTGGCTAAAGTGGTTTTACCCAGACCTGGAGGACCAAAAATCAATAAGTGATCTAATGCTTCATACCTTTGTTGAGCCGCTTTGATGAAGATTTCCATCTGATCTCGGACATGATCCTGACCTCGGTAGTCCACCAATTTTTTTGGTCGAATAGCACGATCTATCACTTCTTCATCTTTAAATACCGGATTTTCCGGAGCAATTAAGCGATCTGCTTCGATCATTAATTCTCTCTCTCTTCTATACCATTAAGTATAACCATGGTATTGATCATTAGTGTTGAATAAACAAGCTAAACCATAGACTTTAATGCTTCGCGGATAATTGATTCACTCGTCATGCCTTCTTGCGCGACTTGCGATACCACTTTTGATGCTGACTGAGGTTTGTAACCGAGAGAGATTAAAGCACTAACCGCTTCATCTTGCGAACTCTGTACTGGCGCAGATTGAGATTGGTTATCCATTGGAGCCGCATCTGTAACCGGTGTAAAGAGATCCCCTGCACCCCAACCTTTTAATCGATCCTTCATTTCTACCACTAGACGTTCAGCTGTTTTTTTCCCTACTCCCGGTAATTTAACTAGAGTCGAAATATCTTCTCGTTCAACACAGGAAACGAACTGTGCAGCCGTCATGCCAGAAAGAATAGCCAAACCCAGCTTTGGACCCACTCCGTTAGCTTTGATTACTTCGCGAAACAAAGCTCGCTCTTTTACACTATTAAAACCATAGAGTAGCTGAGCGTCTTCTCGTACAACAAAATGCGTATAAACGGTCGCTTCTGCTCCTATTTCGGGTAACTCATAAAAGCAACTCATTGGCATTTGTACTTCATAACCAATACCACTAACTTCAATCAACAGTTCAGGTGGCTGCTTTTCCAGCAAAATACCACGTAAGCGTCCAATCACAGTAACGATCCTTTGAAACGATTAATATTGACGGATAATAATATATTACTGGATAAATAACCAGTTCGAGATAGGCGCAATTCGTCGCTTTATCTATAACGACCTTTTTTTGCACTGGTCGCTCTACCAGCTAATGCGATAAGCGTTTTATTAGTATTCGCGTGACAAATTGCCACTCCTAGTGCATCCGCAGCGTCGGCTTGTGGTTTTGCAGGTAATTTAAGCATACTTTTCACCATATGCTGTACCTGTGATTTATCCGCTGCGCCTGTCCCTACTACCGCTTGTTTAATAGATCGAGCAGAATATTCAAACACCTCTAAGTCAGCGTTTACTGCTGCTACAATAGCACTACCTCGTGCTTGGCCTAGCTTTAATGCGGAATCAGCATTTTTAGACATAAAAACTTGTTCAATAGCAAATACATCAGGCTGAAACTGAGTGATCAATTCCGTAACACCAGCATAAATTTGTTTAAGTTTACCGGGTAACTCTGCTTCAGACATCCGGATACAGCCACTACCTAAATAAAGTAAGTTACGTCCTTCTTGGCGTATAACACCGTAACCTGTAATTCTTGAACCTGGATCAATACCAAGGATGATCATTCATTTTCCTACGCTTCTGTAAATAGTAATTAATGTCGCATCAAACGATACAACGGCTTTGATCGGAATAAGCCTTTAGATGGGAATAAAAGTCATCGACGCGACACTTTGTACCACTTTATTTATCGCTCGGTTAGTGCTATCGGAAACTAAAATAGCCATCATATCTTGTACAATAATCATTTGGCTTAAAACTCGCTCATAGCTGTAATTGGGCACACCATTTTTATCGAACCCATTCGTAAATAACAAGTATTCGCCATTATCATATTTTTGATTGTTGATTTGCCAAGCAATGGTCTCTAAATTACGAGCACTGGCGTACAATTTTTGCTGATCAATTTCATCTAAAATATAAAATTCTAACTGATTATTATACGATGCGCTCAACATGCCTGTAATACCAGCCATCAAAGCGAAAACTCTGTCGCCTTTAAACTCCTTAGAAAAAGCCAACGGTAATACATCTACTCCATCCATATTACCGAGTTCAATAAATCCGTTGACTGGTCGGTCAACCGTCATTAATTGGGAAAGTCGAGCATCTACCGTCATTCCAGAGCTCTTTTTTAATTCTCTCGGATTCCTTTTATACAACTTGATGATCAAATCTCTGGTGAGCTTTCTGATCTGTTCAATATGTATATCGGTAACCAAGTCAATATCCGATTTAGCAATATTTCTAATATCAAAAGGGCGACCATTCTTTGCTGAACAAGAGGTCAATATACACGCCAATAATACTATCAAAACATAACGCATAAGCCGTATCATCCTTGTTTCGCTCTTTATATACCGTACGCTAAAGTAAACACGCAGAGATTCCAGTAAGAATAACTGGTCGTAACAACAAATTTCATTGTATTCAGACACTTTATGAAACAAAAGTCTTTATTGCTACTTTAAAACAGAGAGCATCACAAAATTGACACTAAAAACGTCCTACATTGAGTCGAATAATGCTTACTGTCGGATTATCTGAGAGACAAAAAAACCAGTTCACAACATGAACTGGTTTTTATTATCCAACAAATTACGATTCCAACACCAAGATGCTTATTCGTCGAACCTTATATCTGCTAGTCGACAATGCGCTTTCGTATCAATTACGACTCTTTTTTCTCTGCCAATTTAACCGCGATAGACAGCTCTTCTAAAGCAACTGGATTAGCTAAACTCGGAGCATCAGTCAATAAACACGCTGCTGCGGTGGTTTTAGGGAACGCAATAACATCACGAATATTATCTGTACCACAAAGCAACATCACTAATCTGTCTAAACCGAAGGCTAAGCCCGCATGAGGTGGCGTACCATACTTAAGGGCTTCAAGTAGGAAGCCAAACTTAAGTTGTTGCTCTTTTTCATCAATACCTAAAATATCAAATACGGTTTCTTGCATTTCTGAGTTATGAATACGGACAGAACCACCACCCACTTCATAACCATTGATTACCATATCGTATGCGTTTGAATTAGCCGCCGCAGGGTTTGCTTTCAATTCTTCCGCAGTAATTCCCAATGGGGATGTGAATGGGTGGTGCATCGCATGCAAGTTACCTTCATCGTCTTCTTCAAACATTGGGAAATCCACTACCCAAAGCGGAGTCCACGCTGATTTATCGGTTAACTCTAAATCATTACCTACTTTCAGTCTTAATGCGCCCATTGCTTCTGAAACAATGTTAGCTTTGTCAGCACCAAACAAAATAATATCGCCAGATTCCGCAGCCGTGCGCTGTAAAATGCCTTGAATCACCTCTTCAGAAAGGAATTTAGCTACTGGCGATTGGATACCATCTAAACCTGCATCCCGATCGTTAACTTTCATCCACGCTAACCCTTTGGCACCGTAGATACCGACAAACTTACCGTATTCATCAATTTGCTTACGACTAAGTGAAGCGCCACCAGGAACACAAAGAACAGCAACTCGACCTTTGGCATCATTTGCCGGGCCAGAGAACACTTTAAATTCAACATCTTTAACTAGATCTGCTACATCGACCAACTCTAGCGGGTTACGTAAATCTGGCTTATCTGAACCATAGCGACGAATCGCTTCTGCAAATGACAACACTGGGAAGTCACCAAGATCAACGTTAAGCAATTCTAGCCACATTTCACGGATCATTTTTTCCGTTATAGCACGGACTTGGTCAGCGGTTAAGAAAGACGTTTCTATATCAATTTGGGTAAATTCTGGCTGGCGATCAGCGCGTAAGTCTTCATCACGAAAGCATTTTACGATTTGATAATAACGATCAAAACCAGACATCATCAAAAGTTGTTTAAACAACTGAGGCGACTGCGGTAATGCGTAAAAACTGCCTTTATGTACACGGCTAGGCACTAAATAATCACGTGCACCTTCTGGTGTTGCTTTGGTTAATACTGGTGTTTCGATATCAAGAAACTCGTTATCATCGAGGAAACGACGAACAAAGCTTGATGCTTTAGCACGCAGTTTAATTTTGTCACTCATTTCTGGGCGGCGTAAGTCAAGATAGCGATACTTTAGACGCTGCTCTTCTGAGTTATTTTGCTTGGAATCTAAAGGCAATGCCTCTGAACGATTAATGATTTCTAGATGAGTGGCTAAAACTTCCACCTCTCCTGTTGCCATATCTTTATTTACTTGGCTATCAGGACGAGCGCGTACTTCTCCAGTAAACTTAATACAAAATTCATTTCTTAATTGGTTGGCAACTTCAAATACGTCTTGCATATCTGGGTCGACCACTACCTGAACAATTCCCTCACGATCTCGCATATCAACAAAGATAAGGCCGCCTAAGTCACGACGACGGTTAACCCATCCGCAAAGTTCTACAGTTTGCCCTACAAAGGACTTGTTCAGTTGACCACAATACTGGGTACGCATAATGAAATTCCCAATCTCTTAATTAGTTATTAAATTTTTGGACAGTGACTACTGCCAATTCAACCAACATTTATACCCTCAAAGCGTGTGAAAATCGACCTTTGCAATGACTTTTTATTTTATTTTGTATCGAGTTACGGCCATTCGATGATAAAAACAGCAATTTCGCCCTATTTTCCATCACTTTTATCAATATTTTACTTTGTATTATCCATTGCTAAATGGCGTATTGAGCCATTGTTTTAATGGTAGGTGACACGATAGATTTTTTCTCTTAAAATACGCCACCCAATTTACAGGTTTAATTGCAGGCAACCATGAGCAATAAAGATAATATTTTCTCAGCCCCTATCGACAATATCGGTAACTTCAATTTCGATGAAAATGTCGTCGAAGTGTTTCCAGATATGATTCAGCGGTCTGTGCCTGGTTACAGCAATATAATCACAGCAATTGGCATGCTAGCAGAACGATTTGTGAAACCTAACTCCGTTGTTTATGATTTAGGGTGCTCGCTTGGCGCATCGACCTTGTCTATTCGACGCAACATTCACCACCAAGGTTGTAAAATAATATCCGTCGATAACTCTAAAGCGATGGTTGAACGATGCAAACTGCATGTCAATGCTTACCGCTCAGATACACCAGTTGAAGTAATCGAAGCCGACATTCGTGACATCTCAATCGATAACGCCAGCATGGTGGTATTGAATTTCACTCTACAATTTTTGTCTCCTGAAGACAGACTGTCCTTGTTAGAAAAAATTTATAACGGTTTGCGCCCCGGTGGTATCTTGATTCTGTCTGAAAAGTATATTTTTGAAGATCATAACGCCAATCAATTGCTCATCGATTTACATCATGATTTTAAGCGTGCTAACGGTTACAGCGAATTAGAAATTAGCCAAAAACGTAGCGCAATAGAAAACGTATTGATTCCAGACTCGATTGACCAGCACACAACACGCCTAAAAGAAATCGGTTTTTCTACTGTTGAAGTATGGTTTCAATGCTTTAACTTTGGCTCTATGTTGGCGATAAAATAACCAACTCTTGGCTTTTTCTTTATATACAGGCTAGTTACTTGATATAACATGGCGACCAATACTGAAAAAGCAACAAGTCATATATTGCCTTCACTTAACAATAAAAGATCTCTCAAATAATGTTCAATTTTGCAAATGTTTACCAACTCATTGCCCAAGAACCAAAACTGCAACCATGGCTTAATGTTCTTCCGCAACAATTAACCGATTGGCAAACCGCCGATCACGGTGACTTTGACCGTTGGCTAAAAGCACTAAAAAAACTACCTAATAATAAGCCCGACAACATTGAATTAAAGTCATCCGTTACTTTATCTAATCTGCAACCTTTAGCGGAAGGCGAAAAGAAAAAACTCGACAACCTATTACGAACCTTTCATCCGTGGCGTAAAGGGCCATATTCTGTTCATGACATCCATATTGATACTGAATGGCGTTCAGATTGGAAGTGGGATCGAGTATTGCCACATATATCACCACTTAACAACCGCTCGGTGTTAGATGTTGGTTGTGGTAATGGCTACCATATGTGGAGAATGCTCGGTGAAGGTGCTCGATTATGTATGGGCGTTGACCCTTCCCACCTTTTTTTAATTCAGTTCGAAGCAATTCGCAAACTGATGGGAGATGACCAACGTGTACATCTCTTACCGCTTGGAATTGAACAACTTCCTGAACTAAAAGCATTTGATACGGTATTTAGTATGGGCGTACTTTATCATCGTCGCTCACCGTTAGACCATATTATGCAATTGAAAAATCAGTTGGTTGCTGGCGGGGAACTAGTGCTGGAAACATTAGTTATCGATGGTGATGAGAATGCGGTATTAGTTCCAACAGACCGCTACGCACAAATGCGTAACGTATACTTTTTCCCTTCAGCAAAAGCATTAAAGGTTTGGTTAGAAAAATGCGGTTTTGACCAAGTTCGTATTGTAGATGAAAACGTCACAACAGTCGGCGAACAACGCAGTACAGGATGGATGAAACACAATTCATTACCCGATTATTTGGACCCGAATGACCCAAGTAAAACGGTTGAAGGGTACCCCGCACCAAAACGAGCAATTTTAGTCGCTAAAAACCCAGAGTAGATAAGCTATAAAGCATTAGAATGAGCGACAAACAACCATCGAATATCTTGGTATTCGATGGCTATTATTTTGACTGCATATGAAATACTAACCAAATACTGACATTAAGGTGCTTTTCGCACTCTTTTACGTGGGCTACACTCCGCGTCAAATTATCCGTTATCCTAATGAAATTAAGGTAAAAAATGCGAAGTATTATTGTCCCTGTTATCGCAACGACCTTGCTTGCAGGATGTGTATCAAACAAATTAGAAAAACAGAATCAACAAACCTTAGCCGCAATCACAGCCTCACAAAAAACGATGGTTAATAATCTTAATGATCTAAATACGTTGTTGAATAATCAGTCTAATTCTATCGAAAGACTTGAACATAAAGTCTCTGATTTAACGCAAGAAACAACCGCGTTAAAAACAGAAACACACCAGTTGAAATTACAAACTGATGGATTAAGAGCACAGATCAATACTCTTAAACCGGATAGTGCAACGCAACAAACAACACAAATATCACGTAATCTAACGTCGTCCCCCCCTTCGAAACAACTCATACTTGGCGCAATAGAAAAAATCCAAGTGGCCAATATGGAACCATTCTACTCTGCAAGAATTGATACTGGCTCGGCCACGTCATCATTGCATGCTAATAATATTGAACATTTTGAACGTGAAGGGAAAAAGTGGGTTCGATTTGATCTTAGTGATCCAGATTCGCTTAAAGATATATCTTCTCAGCCACTTACGCTCGAAAAACACACCATCGAAGCACCGATTGTAAGGTTTGCCAATATTCGTTTATTGGCTTCCGAGTCGTTAGAAAAACGTGCCGTAGTCGAATTATGGGTAAAAATAGGCAATATTCATGAAAAAGCGCAATTTACACTGGCGAATAGAGATCAAATGAGCCAACCTATCTTACTAGGCAGAGAATTTATTCGAGATATTGCTCTAGTCGATGTCAGTAAAAAATTTCTACTAACCAAAGAAAACATAAATGATGCCAATATAGCGACAAAACTAACTGTAAAAGAATAATGATTATCTTCAAGGAAACAATCATGATCTTAAGTAAACCACTATGATGCCAAGGAAACAACTATGACCTCAAGAATTCCTTTTTACTTTCTGATTGCAATATTGGTTGCAGTCGGAACTTGGTTAAATATCATGCGTCATGATAACTATGGTGTTCCTTGGTCTCCGGGAGAAAAACGCCAAGTTTGGGAAGTAGAAGCGCGGATAGAATTCAATGGAATGGATCAACCAGCCAAAGTATCTCTTGCTGCCCCTAATACACAATCTGGATATACATTAATAAATGAATCCGCATCATCACCGGGGTATGGAATTGCATACGTCGACTCAGATGCTGGTCGACGTGCGGAATGGTCAATACGACAAGCCAGTGGCGCACAGACTATTTATTACAAAACACAATTTTTGCGCGATGAGCAAGCCGACGTCCAACCTATACCACCTTCTGACGAACCGATTTTACAGCCCACGTTTGATGGTCCTCAAGACGCAGCGGCAAAATCGCTCATTGATCAAGCTTCGCAACGCAGTGCTGATAACGCTACTTTTACTCGAGAATTAATAAAACGGTTGAACGATGCTGATAGCCAAAATGCAGCATTACTGCTTGATCAGTCAAGTAAAACAAAAATGATATCCAAACTGCTTTCCTATGCACAGATCCCCAACAAAATTGTTGGCGTAATCTATCTTGAAGATGGCCGTCGTCGACAAAATATTAATAAAATGGTTCAAGTGTGGGACAACCAAACTTGGGTATTATTCGACCCAGATTCCGGCACCCAAGGAAAATCTGATGGCGTATTAATTTGGGACGAATCGAATGTGTCACTGCTCGATGTGGTTGGAGGCAAAAATAGCCAAGTACATTTCTCAATGATAGCGCAAGATATCTCTCCTGCGGCCGCGACTGATAGCAAGGTCAATGCTGATAATCTACTCAATTTTTCTATCCATACTCTGCCATTAGAAGAGCAATCCATGTTTAAAACCATCATGCTCATTCCTATTGGCGCGTTGATTGTGGTGTTTTTACGCGTCATTATTGGCCTCAAAACATCTGGTACCTTTATGCCGGTTTTAATCGCTGTAGCGTTTGTTCAAACTCAGCTGCTCACGGGTATCATTGGCTTCTTACTTATTGTCGGAACAGGGTTAATTATACGCGGTTATCTTTCCAAGCTTAATTTATTATTAGTGGCAAGAATATCCGCTGTGATCATAACGGTAATACTGATTATCTCTGTGTTTACCGTGGTCGCCTTTCGCATCGGATTAACAGAAGGACTCAGTATTACTTTCTTCCCAATGATCATTCTTTCTTGGACAGTCGAACGTATGTCCATTTTATGGGAAGAAGAAGGGCCGAAAGAAGTCTTTATGCAAGGTGGAGGATCATTATTAACCTCAGTTATTGTTTATTTGGCCATGACCAACGATATCATCCAACACCTAACGTTTAACTTCATTGGCATACAACTGTTGATTTTAGCGGCTATTTTAGCTCTAGGTAATTACACAGGGTATCGATTAACAGAATTGCGCCGCTTTAAGCCATTGGCGGAGGATTAACAACATGTTTGCAAGTTTCACCTCCCCTATAAAACTTAAAGACAAAGGCATTATGGGCATGAATACAAGGAACCACAGCTATATCGGACGATATAACGACCGTTCCAAGTATCCTTTAGTCGATGATAAACTTAAGACCAAAATAATCGCCGAAAAAGCTGGTGCAACTACACCCGCTCTGATTGGTGTGATAAGACAACAAGCTGAAGTAAAAAAGGTTCATGCCATGGTTAAGCAGTGGCCGGGTTTTGTTATTAAGCCCGCTCAAGGCAGTGGCGGAAAAGGTATCTTAGTTATTGTGTCGCACAAAGATGGTGTTTACACCAAGCCATCTGGCGCAACCTGTAACGAACAAGATGTAGAGCGCCACATTAGTAACACACTAGCAGGACTGTTCTCGTTAGGCGGTAAAAATGATGTTGCCGTTGTAGAGAACTTAATTAAATTCGACGACTGTTTTGAAGGGTTCAGCTACGAAGGTGTGCCTGACGTTAGAATTATCGTATTTAAAGGCTAC
This sequence comes from Vibrio sp. TH_r3, assembly GCF_033101115.1. Classification (NCBI taxonomy): domain Bacteria; kingdom Pseudomonadati; phylum Pseudomonadota; class Gammaproteobacteria; order Vibrionales; family Vibrionaceae; genus Vibrio; species Vibrio sp. TH_r3. The sequence goes on from NZ_JAWMPW010000004.1 coordinate 40,305, forward strand.
CCTGTTATGGCGATGATGCGTTTATCAACGGCGGCCTCTGACGGAAAAGCAAACTTACACCAAGGTGCGGTAGGTGTTGGTATCGATATCGCGACAGGTAAAGCAGTTCGCGCAGTGCAATTCGACCAACCTATCAAACAACATCCAGATACCGGCAAAGACCTATTTTTACTTCAAGTCCCTCATTGGCAAAAACTGTTGGTATTAGCATCGAGTGCGTGGGAAATGACCGGACTTGGCTACATGGGAACCGATATGGTTTTGGACAGAGAAGAAGGGCCCATGGTACTGGAGCTGAATGCTAGACCCGGCTTAGCCATTCAAATTGCCAATGGTGAAGGATTACTACCAAGACTTCGCCATATAGAAGCTCTAGAGCACGAGAACGATTATCCAAAACCAGCAGAAAGGGTTGCATATGCAGCAAAGCAGTTTGGTGCATAGTGTTGTCAATCAGAGCATTATTTGCAACCCAGAACACTCGTTTTAGACAAACTAACTGGTTAAGTTAAGGCAATTATTTATTAAAAATATGATTCGGACACCAATAGTTTTAGTGTCTGAATTATGTTCATACTAATTAGTGCCATAAATAACCATGGGCTTGATTTAAAGAACCATTTACCCCACCAAATAGTGACATCTTCATTTACCCAACGCTTCTTTATAATGCGCTCGGCACATAGACACATATTTATCATTACCACCTATAGCAACCTGATCGCCTTCTGCGATTGGCTTGCCGTTTTCATCGGTACGAATAACCATGTTGGCTTTTCTTCCGCAATGACAAATGGTTTTTAGTTCTACCAACTTATCAGCCCAAGAAAGCAAGTACTTGCTGCCCTCAAATAATTCACCTTGAAAGTCAGTACGCAGACCATAACAAAGCACTGGAATATGCAGTTTATCAACCACTTCAGTTAACTGGTAAACCTGTTGTCTAGATAGAAATTGGCACTCATCAACCAAAACGCAATGCAGCTTCTGTTGGTTATTCAGTTGGTCTATTTGTTGGAACATTTCGGTGGTGGCATTGAATAACTGGGCATCGGATTGTAAGCCAATTCTGGAACTGACTTTTCCCATTCCATAGCGATCATCGAGTGCAGCGGTAAAAATCAACGGATTCATACCACGCTCTTGATAGTTAAAGGAAGATTGAAGAAGCGTAGTAGATTTACCCGCATTCATTGACGAGTAATAGAAGTACATCTGAGCCATGATTTGTTCTCGGTTACTGATTTTCGGTTATTAACTTGCGGTTCTTGTTTTTCATCTTGTGAAAGTTACTCCACAAAACATAGCAAAGGCAGCAACGTGATTAATACGCGAACCGAGAAACGTATTACCAGTCAACTGCCCGTAATAAAGTTATATCCTAAGGTTTTTCACATCGAACATAAAATTCAATATAGCGGCTATAACGGTTTATTTATTAAGTTATATAATACGCATTAACCTTTGCGCCACGTTGTCCCTTCAGGACCATCTTCTAAGATAATACCCATTTCAGTTAACTTGTTACGCGCTAAATCAGCGTTGGCCCAATCTTTAGAAGCACGAGAATCGTTGCGTAACTTAATTAGTGCTTCTATCTCGGACACTTCATCATTGTTGCTTAAATCGCCTTGTAAAAAAGTATCCGGGTCTTGATACAGAATCCCGATAACATCAGCAAGTTCACGCATTAAGGCACCAAGTTTTGACGCAGCAGCTAAATCTTCTGTTTTAAGGCGATTGACTTCTCGCGCCATATCAAACAAAACTGAATACGCTTCTGGAGTATTAAAATCGTCATTCATTGCATCGGTAAAGCGACGCACATAGTCACTTTTGGTATCTGGCACGGCATCTCTATCTAACCCACGTAACGCTGTGTATAAGCGCTCTAAGGCTGAACGTGCTTGATTAAGATTATCTTCGCTGTAATTAAGTTGACTGCGATAGTGGCCTGACATTAAGAAATAGCGCACCGTTTCGGCATCGTAATGTTGCAACACGTCTCTAATGGTAAAAAAGTTACCCAAGGATTTAGACATTTTCTCTTGGTCAATCATCACCATGCCACTATGCATCCAAGTATTGACATACTTTGTATCATGCGCACAACATGATTGAGCAATTTCATTTTCATGATGTGGAAATTGCAGATCTGAACCACCACCATGGATATCAAAATGGTTACCTAATATAGCCGAATTCATCGCCGAACATTCAATGTGCCACCCTGGACGACCGTCTCCCCACGGAGATGACCAAGTAGGCTCGCCTGGTTTAGACATTTTCCATACCACAAAATCGAGCGGACTACGCTTGGCGCTATCTATATCTACTCGCGCACCGGCTTGTAGTTGGTCCAAATCTTGTTTTGACAATTGACCATATTGTTCAAATTTTTTCACTTCAAACATCACATCGCCATTGCTTGCGACATAAGCAAATCCACGCTCAATTAATCGCTCAACTAAATCGATTATTTCAGCGATAAAGTGTGTCGCTCTAGGTTCTATGTCTGGGCGTTTCATATTAAGCGCATCAAAATCTTGATACATTTCTTCAATCAGTCGCTCCGTTAACTCTTCACAACTTTCACCATTTTCAGCGGCACGTTTGATAATTTTATCGTCTATATCTGTGATATTTCTGACAAAATTCAGATCGTAACCCAAAAATCGAAGATAACGAGAAACCACATCGAATGAAACAAAGGTACGTCCATGGCCGATATGACAAAGATCATAAATGGTTACCCCACACACATACATGCCAATTTTTCCAGCGGTGATTGGTTTAAATTCTTCTTTTTGACGCGTGAGTGTGTTGTATATTTTTAACATAATCTTTATCTGGTCTTTATGAAAATAAAATTGATGGTGAGTATATCAATTCCGATTTGAATAGGTAACCGTTTTTATGCGGTCAAATAAAATCAGAATAATTTGCTTAGCGGCTGTGATAAGCTAGAATTCACACTTGCAAACAATACAATCTAAAAAGGGTTTAAACCATGATCATCCTTCACACTAATTTCGGTGATATTACAGTTCAGTTAAACGAAGAGAAAGCACCAGAAACTAGCGCGAACTTTCTGCAATATTGTCGCGATGGTTTTTACGACAATACTCTTTTCCACCGAGTAATTGATGGGTTTATGATTCAAGGTGGTGGCATGACATCTGGCTTAAAAGAGAAAGCCACTCGCGCCTCAATCAAAAATGAAGCCAACAATGGCTTAAGCAATAGTGTCGGCACACTAGCGATGGCTCGTACGATGGAACCTCATTCTGCAAGCTCACAATTTTTCATCAATGTTAACAACAATACTTTCCTAGATTTTAAATCTGAAAGCATGGATGGCTGGGGCTATTGTGTATTTGCTCATGTTGTTGACGGTATGGAAATAGTAAACAAAATTAAAGCAGTAAGCACCGGCTCGATGGGTATGCACCAAGATGTGCCTCTAGAAGAAGTTGTCATTACTAGCACAACAATTACTGAAGAGTAAAAGTTAGTTAGGGAGCGATTTAAAGCTCCCTTATTTATCTAGCTTGCTTACTGTGGGTTAATTTTCTCTGCTACCTGTTGCTACCGTTGACCGCTCAAACTGACCATTAGTGGCTTATTGCGTTGTTAATGCCTTATTTCGCTCTTAATAACTTATTACTATGACGACTTTATTTATATCAGATTTACACCTTACCCCTTCACGACCCGACATTACTAAGAGCTTTAAACAATTCATGGCGACACAAGCCATCAACGCTGACGCTTTATACGTACTTGGGGATTTATTCGAATTTTGGGTAGGTGACGATGACAGAAGCGATTTTAATCAATCAATCAAAAATGAATTTAAAACCCTAACTCAAGCAGGTGTTCCTTGTTATTTCATTAGAGGCAATCGAGATTTCTTAGTAGGGAAACGCTTCGAACAAGAGACAGGTATGCAAATACTTGATGATGTAACCTTAATTGATCTATATGGGCAGAAAGCGGTTATTTTGCATGGTGATACGCTCTGTACCGATGATGTGAAATACCAAGCCTACCGAGAAAAAGTACACCAACCTTGGTTACAGTGGGTTTACAATCGCTTACCATTATTTATAAAAAAGAAAATTGTCTCTAAAGTTCAGTCTGATATTGGTCAAGACAAGCAAGAGAAATCTCTTGATATAATGGATGTGAATCAACAAGAGGTTGAATCAGTCCTAGAACAATATCAGTGTAATCTAATGATTCACGGTCATACTCACCGACCTAATATTCATCATTTTAATATTGAAGGCCAAAATAGATGCACCAGAATCGTTCTCGGTGACTGGTATGCACAAAGTTCAATATTAAAGCTTGATAAAACATCATTTTCATTCGAAAATGAGACTTATACAAACTAAAACAAATAATAATAACACTTTAGAAAAAAACAGTTTCAATGATGTTATATTACAAAACATAACTAATCTTGCTTAATCTTACTAACGCAGTTTGATAGATTGGAATTAACGCTTATATGAAATATTCGTACGTTGCTCGCCAACCAATACTAGACATAAATAAAAATACGGTTGCTTACGAACTTCTTTTTAGAGACGGTCCCAAAAACACCTTTCCTGAAATCGAACCAGAAAAAGCCACTAATCGCCTACTCTCGGACCAATTTTTAGGCGATGATTACAGTGTCATTGGTGATAAATTAGCCTTTGTTAATTTTCCCTATCGCAGTTTAATCAACCAAATTCCTGGCCTGTTCCCAAAAGAGAAAATTGTTGTTGAAATATTAGAAGATTGCCAACCTACTGACCTGTTACTTAAAGCAATTATTTGTTTAGAAAAGAAAGGATATAAGATCGCGTTAGATGATTTTGTACCTAGTCCAGAGTGGCGACGCTTCCTACCACATATTCATTTGATTAAGTTTGATATTCAAATCGTACCCATTGAAAAAGCTCAAAAATTCATCCAGAAGTTAGAAGGTTCAAAAATAGAATTTTTAGCCGAAAAAGTAGAGAGCCATCAAGAATATCAAAAAGCAGTTCAAGCTGGCTTCCACTATTTTCAAGGCTATTTTTTTAGTAAACCAGAAATAATCCAAAAAAAGTCTATCGAGCCATCTTTTTTAACTATTGTGCAATTATGTAAAGTGATAGCCGCTGACGAAGTGGATTACCGAGAGGTAGAGCACATTATTACTGGTGATGTGACACTCTCTTATAAATTACTGCGTTATGTTAATTCGTCGTCTTTGCTCTCTTCACCTATTCAATCATTTCACCAAGCTTTGGCTTACTTAGGTGAACAGAAACTTAGAAAGTTTGTTTCTCTTGTTGCGGTTGCTTCCAGCGATAGAGACAAACCTGAATCTCTCTATTCACTGTCAATACAACGTGCAAGATTTTGTGAGTTGATATCACAAACTGCTTGTGGTCCAAACCAACGTAGCCAAGCTTTCTTAACGGGGATGTTTTCGTTATTAGACTCTTTACTAGACCAACCACTTGAATTGATTGTGCACTCAATTCCAATTGATCAGGCGATTAAATCGGCGCTGCTAGAACGTAAAGGCGTGTTAGGCGACATTCTTACTATGGTAACGGCTTATGAATCAGCCGATTGGGAAACAGCCCACACATTGCAGACTAAATTGAACCTAGATGAAGATCAGTTGGTCGGATACTACCAACAGTCAATAGAGTGGACTGAAGAACTATTTGGCGTGTCTGATATTTAGACTGCTCAGTACCTAAAGATAGCATGACCAACCCAAAAATATTTATGGCGACTAAAAAGGATGTTTGTATGACCTTATGCCCTTGTGGAAGCAATAATAACTATAATAGTTGCTGTAAAAAAGTGCATGATAATCATGCGATGGCAGTTAGGCCAGAGCAATTAATGCGAGCTCGGTATTCCGCTCACATCGTAAAGAATATTGATTTTATCGTCGATACATATCACCCCAGTTGCAATGCGCACAACGATCGACAAGGTATTACCGATTCTGTTCAACTCAATTGGCAGCGCTTAGAGATAATTGCAGCGCCTGAACCTGATGGAAGCACTGGTATTGTCGAATTTAAAGCCTACTATATTGAAGCACTCTCCGAACAATATATGCATGAGCGTTCCCGCTTTATTAAAGAAAAGGGACATTGGTATTATCTAGATGGCCACTTTCCAGTACAAAAAATAGGTCGTAATGATCCTTGTTTATGCGGTAGCGGCAAAAAATACAAAAAGTGTTGCGCTTAGCGTTAGCGGCCTTGGTTATCTACTACTTCTTGGTTATTTAGTACTTATTGGTAGATGTAAAAGTTATTGGTTGATATAAAAACTATTGGTTGATATAAAAATCCCCGCCTTATGCGGGGATTTTAGCTTCAAAAAACAAACAACTTACTTATGTCTTTCTTTTAGCTTATTAATCACATCATTCATTGATAAACCTTGGTCTTGCAATAAAACAAACAAGTGATAGATCAAATCGGCTGATTCACAGACTAATTCCGCCTTATCGCCCGACGTTGCCGCAAGCGCAACTTCAACCCCTTCTTCGCCCACTTTCTGCGAAATACGTTTGGTACCACGGGCGTACAAACTGGCTGTATAAGAGGAATCTGGATCGGCATTTTTTCGTTCGGCCAGCAGAGTTTCAAGTTGGTGAAGCCACACCAATTGAGATACTTCTTGCTTATCGCCATCGAAACAGGTTGTGGTTCCAGTGTGACATGTTGGCCCAATCGGATTAACCAGCACCAACAAGGTGTCATTATCGCAATCTAAAGAGATATTTTTTAGTTGCAAGACATTACCAGACGTTTCACCTTTGGTCCAAAGACGCGCTTTAGTACGAGAGAAAAACGTTACCTTCTCAGTTTGCAAGGTTTTGTTAAGCGCCTCGGCGTTCATATAGCCCATCATGAGCACTTGGCTAGATTGAAAGTCTTGTACAATGGCAGGTATTAAACCATCTACTTTATCCCAATCAATTCTATCAACTAAGCTCACGTTATTATTTTCTACTGCAGTGCTCATAAACGTGTTTCCACTCCTTGTTGTTTTAAGTATTGTTTAAGTTCGCCAATATTAATGACTTGTTTGTGGAAAACCGATGCCGCAAGCGCACCGTCTACATTGGTCTTTTTATACGCTTCAGCAAAGTGCTCCATAGCGCCTGCTCCTCCAGAAGCAATTAAAGGAACATGACACACTTCGCGCACCATATTTAACTGCTCAAGATCATAACCATTACGCACGCCATCTTGGTTCATCATATTGAGCACTATTTCACCCGCGCCACGTTTTTGCACTTCTTGTACCCAATCACGTGTTTCCCATTGAGTGGCTTTAGTACGTTGTTCATCACCGGTAAACTGATAAACCTGATACTTACCAGTTTCTGCATCAAAATAAGAGTCAATACCCACCACGATACACTGTACGCCGAATTTATCGGCCAGATCAGTAATCAATTGAGGGTTCGCTAACGCTGGTGAGTTGATTGAGACTTTATCTGCCCCAAACTCCAAAATACGCGACGCATCCTGTGCCGATTTAATACCACCAGCAACGCAAAACGGGATATCAATAACTTCCGCGACTCTCGCTACCCAACTTTTATCCACCACTCGGCCATCAGAAGAGGCCGTAATATCATAAAACACCAATTCGTCTGCGCCTTCTTCAGCATAACGCTGGGCAAGAGGAACGATATCACCAATGATTTCGTGATTACGAAATTGAACACCTTTAACTACTTGACCATCACGGACATCAAGACAAGGAATTATTCGCTTTGCCAACATTGGAAAGCCTCCTCTGCGGTAAATTTACCATCTAACAACGCGCGGCCAACAATCACACCGGCAACACCACAACCTTTAAGAGCTTCAATATCCGCTAGGCTACCAATTCCACCAGATGACTGAAATTGTACTTGTGGATACAGCTTACAAAGGTCAACATAAAGCTCTACATTGGAACCGGTCAATGTTCCATCTCTTGAAATATCAGTACACAAAACGTGTTGTAAGCCAACCGTCAGATAATCCTCAATTAACGCTTCAATTGTGACACCAGAGTCTTCTTGCCAACCCGAAATGGCTACTTTTCGTTCGCCTTTGTCATTAATATTAATATCCAGCGCCAGTACAATTTTTTCTGCACCATACTTTTCCATCCAACCTTTTACCAATTCAGGTTGCTTAACCGCGGTAGAACCGACTACAACACGTTCTGCACCGGCATTTAGCAATCCTATAACGTCTTGTTCGGTTCTTACTCCACCACCAATTTGTACTTTAGCTGGGGTACTCGCTAACAAGCTAGCAATAAGATCGAGTTGACGTGCCTTAATATCTTTAGCACCGGTAAGATCCACTAAATGCAGCCAATCTGCGCCAGCTTTATGGTAAAGGTCGAATTGCTCTGCTGGATTAACTTTATATTCTGTAACTTGGCCATAATCGCCTTGAAATAAGCGAACCACTTGGCCTTCAATTAAATCGAGTGCTGGAATAATCACTACTGAATCCTTTTATTCTTTTGCGGTCAACTGAAACACAAGTCATCTCAGTTGAGCCATAATTTGTGCCTAAACGAGCTCTAAAAAGTTCTTAATTAAACGAGAACCTGCTTTACTGGAACGTTCTGGGTGGAACTGAACACCGTAGTAGTTGCCGTTTTGTACAGCAGCAGTAAAAGGGTTACCGTAATCGCACGATGCTATTGTATTGGCATCGACAGGCATCGCATAGCTGTGCACAAAGTAAAAGTATTCGTCTTTTTCAATACCAGCAAATAATGGGTTACCTTCGTTTGCAGTAACCGTATTCCAACCCATATGTGGCAACGGTAAATCACCTGTTTCCATTAAACGGACTTCACCTTCGCACAGACCTAAACATGATACGGCTTCATTACCATTTGAACCTTTTTCATAAGAAAGTTTACCGAGTAATTGCATACCTAAACAGATACCAAGTAGCGGCTTGTGTACTTTTTTAACTAATTCAATCAAATCACGTTCGGCAAGGTTCTTCATTGCTTCACTTGCCGTACCTACGCCGGGTAAAAACAGCTTATCTGCCGCCAATACCACCTCAGGGTCTTTAGAAATGCTAACTTTGTAGCCTAAACGCTCAATGGCAAATTTAACCGATGAAACATTGGCACAACCAGTATCAATAATGACAACTTTCTGATTTTGAGTCATCGTTGCTTCCCTCTCTAATTCTGAGCACCGTATTGCAGAACTTACCATCACAAAACACCTTTACTACTTGGCATTTCATTACCTTCAACTTTAATCGCTTGACGAAGTGTACGTCCAAATGCTTTGAACAAACTTTCGATAATATGGTGATCATTATGACCTGCCGACGACAAGTGCAACGTACACGCAAGAGTGTCAGTTAATGAGCGGAAAAAGTGTTCCACCATTTCAGTAGAAAGATCACCAACCACTTCACGACCAAACTTTGCTTCAAATTTAAGGAAAGGACGTCCAGAGAGATCTAATGCGCATTGTGCTAAGCATTCGTCCATTGGCAGGCTAAAGCCAAATCGACCAATACCGCGTTTATCACCAAGCGCTTCTTTCAGTGCTTGGCCTAAGGCCAAGGCCGTATCTTCAACTGAGTGATGGTCATCAATGTGCAAATCACCATCCACATTAACTTGCAGCTGAAACGCGCCATGAGTCGCGATTTGATCGAGCATATGGTCGAAAAAACCGAGGCCAGTTGAAATTTTATTTCCGCCTTGAACATCTAAATTAACAGCAACAGATATATCGGTTTCTTTAGTCGTTCTCACCACTTTTGCGGTGCGTTCTTTTACAGTTAAATCACGTAAGATTTGCGGCCAACCCATTTTTTCCGGATGATATTGAATACCACGAATGGCCATGTTTTCCGCTAGTTGTAGATCCGTCTCACGGTCACCAATGACCACGGACGTTTGAAAGTCCACTTTGCCATCTTTGAGATAGTCCTTAACCATACCTAATTTAGGTTTACGGCAAGTACAATTATCTGCTTCAAAATGTGGGCAAAGTAACACATCATCAAACTTAACACCTTGAGATTCAAAGATTTCCATCATCATATTATGTGGAGCATCGAACTCTTCTTGCGGATAACTTTCTGTACCTAAACCATCTTGATTCGTCACCATAACCAATCGGTATCCAGCATCTTGTAGCGCAAGCAGGCTAGGAATAACATACGGTTCTAGTTTTAATTTATCTAGGCGGTCAACTTGAAAGTCGATAGGTGGTTCGACGATTAATGTACCATCGCGGTCAATAAATAGAATTTTTTGTTGGTTGCTCACTTAACTTTCCTTATACCGTGCGTGCTGTCGACTATGCTTAATCTGTAACTGGTTCTATATTAAATTAACTAGTGTTGTAACTGTTTTGTAGTGTTGTAACAATCTTCTAGCCTTGCAATTGCTTTTTTATAAAATTGGCGGTTGTTTGGCACTCTTGCTTACTGCCAACACTAATACGAATGCAATCCTTAATAGGCGAATTACGCAAAATAATGCCATTATCCCATGCGCTTTTAAATATATCATCGCCATTAGGAAATTGAATTAAAAGGTAGTTGCCCCAGCCTTCAAAAACCTTTACCTCATCAATACTTGAGAGCTGTTCGGCCAAATAGGCTCTGTTTTTATTGAGTTCCTCGACTTGAGCTCGTGCTCTTTGTAAGCCTGCTGAAGATAGTGCCTGACAAGCGATATCAGCGACTGGGATCGGAACAGGGTATGGTGCAATAACTTTTAGTAAAACATCGATAATGGATTTATTAGCTAAGGTGAACCCACATCTTAATCCTGCTAAAGCAAACGCTTTTGATAAGGTACGCAAAATAGCCAGGTTTTCGTACTCCGCCAGCAAACCTTTCGTCGATGCTTCTGGACAAAAATCGATGTACGCTTCATCCATAACAACAATCGCCTTGTTTTTAGTCATTTCCAACAAAGCAATAATATCTTGGCGATCAATTAGGTTGCCGGTCGGGTTATTCGGACTACAGACAAAAACCAATTTAACGCCATCGAGATTGGCTTTTATCGACTCAAGATCTAACTGCCAGTCCGATTTAGAAGGGACTATTTTTCGTTCAACACCTATCGTTTCAGCACTAATAGCGTACATCCCGTAAGTAGGAGGACAATACAGTATCGCGTCTTCACCTGGCTCACAGAATGCCCGAATCAATAACTCAATCCCTTCATCCGCACCGCGGGAAGTAAGTACTTGTTGAGCGGAAACGCCAGCATAAGACGCATAAGCTTCAATCAATTCAGTCGGCTGACAACTACTGTAACGGTTGAGTTTATCAAACGTGGTTTTATATTGATTATCAAATGGTGATTCATTGGCATTTAACCACACATCACCGCTTCCCCCTATTCTTCTTGCTGATAGGTAAGGAGTAAGCTGCTGGACTTGTTTTCGAGCGAGTTTTTCCATTAACTACTCTCCTTTCGCTAAGGCATCTGTACGAGCAAGCTCTTCTATACGAACAGTAACAGCGCGTTTATGCGCATCTAACCCTTCAGCTTCCGCCATTGTCACCACCGTTGGAGCCAGTCCTTTTAAACCATCCGCAGTGAGCTCTTGTACTGTCATACGCTTAGAAAAATCGGCTAACCCTAGACTTGAATAGGTTCTCGTGTATCCATATGTTGGTAACACGTGATTGGTTCCAGAAGCATAATCTCCAGCCGACTCCGGAGACCAATCACCAAGGAAAATTGATCCAGCATTATCTAACAATGGTAATAATTCTCGTGGATTGCGAGTTTGCACAATTAGGTGTTCTGGGCCGTAAGCATTAGAAATAGACACACATTGTGGAATAGAATCAGCAATCACGATAATACTAGAAGCTAATGCTTGTTGCGCAATGTCAGCACGAGACAACCGCTTTAACTGAGCCTGAACTGCGTCTGCGACTTTATCTGCAATGATCGCAGAAGGTGTCAGTAAGATAACTTGTGAATCTGGACCGTGTTCAGCCTGACTAAGTAAATCGGCAGCAACAAACTCTGGATTAGCACTTTCGTCGGCAATAACCAATACTTCAGAAGGCCCCGCTGGCATATCAATTGCGGCACCACGAAAATCGTTGCTGACTTGGCGTTTAGCTTCCGTCACATAGGCATTACCAGGGCCAAATATTTTTTCAACTTTTGAGACCGTTTCTGTTCCGTAAGCCATTGCGGCAATCGCTTGGCCACCACCCACATTATATACTTCATCGATGTTGCACAGCTTAGCAACGTAAAGGATCTCATCGGCGATTGGTGGCGGAGAACAAAGTACCACTTTACGACACCCTGCTATCTGTGACGGAACACCTAACATAAGCACAGTAGAAGGCAATGGTGCACTTCCACCGGGAATATATAACCCAACTTTATTTATTGGCCGAGTTATTTGTTCACAAACCACACCTGTTTGAGTTTCTACTTTAAGCGGTTGCGGCTTCTGTGCTTTATGAAACACAGAAATATTATTATACGCTTGTTGTAGTGCCTCTTTCATTTTTTGTGAAAGACGATCACTAGCTGCCTCTATTTCTTGGTTTGAAACGCGAATAGATTCTGGTGTCACACCGTCAAATTTTTGCGTCAGTTGCAACAAGGCTGTATCACCTTCGGCACGAACTTGAGCTATAACCTGTTCAACTGCAGATGTAATATTCGCACCTTCAGTTATCGCAGGTCGCTGCAATACCGAGTCTTGCTGAGATTCACTTAAAGATTGCCAGACAACAGTTTTCATCGCTTACTCCATCATTTTTTCGATAGGAAGAACAAGAATAGAACTCGCACCTAACGCTTTTAGTTGCTCCATTGTTTCCCAAAAAAGATTCTCAGTACTGACTAAATGAACCGCCACGCGATTTTTCTCGGCAGCCAAAGGAAGAACGGTTGGATCTTCTGCGCCAGGTAACAGCGCTTTTATCGCTTCTAGTTGCTCTGTTGGTGCGTGCAACATAATGTATTTAGATTCTTTAGCTTGAATCACACCTTGCATGCGCGTTAAAAGCTTATTGATTAGATTTTGTTTATCAAGCTCAAAGTCACCTGCGCGTTGAATCAAAGTTGCTTTCGAACGGAAAATTACTTCGGCTTCTTTCAGCCCATTCGCTTCCAATGTTGCGCCGGTTGAAACTAAATCTGCAATGGCATCAGCCAGTCCTGCTCGAGGGGCAACTTCTACAGAACCTTGCAAGTTACAAGTACTAAACTCAATACCTTGTTGATCCATAAATGCTTTCAAAAGGTGAGGATAAGTCGTTGCAATACGCTTACCATTTAAGTCTTGTGGGCCGTTGTACTCATCGTCTTTGTTTACTGCAATAGACAAACGGCAACCACCAAAGTCCAAACGGCGCAAAGCAACAAATTCACTCGGTTCATTCAATGCAACACGATCTAGGCGAACTTCTTCCAACTCATTCTCGCCAATGAACCCCAAATCAACGACCCCGTCCATTACTAAGCCAGGGATATCGTCATCACGTACCAATAAAAGATCAATTGGCATATTTTCAGCATGAACAACAAGGCGTTCGCCGATTAAATTAAATTTAACACCACATTTTTTTAGTAGATTTTGGCACTCTTTACTCAAGCGGCCTTTCTTTTGGATGGCAATTCTTAATCGCTGTGTTTGCATTTCTCTATTCCCTGTCTAAATTCGTTATTTCAAATTTTCTAAATTATATTTTATATCATCGTTAAGCTTGCTGCTTAATGTATCTAAACCAAAAAAAACCCTCGGAATTTAAATTCCCGAGGGTTCGAATCTTTGTCTGATTTGACCTCCGGGAGTAATAATCTCCCGGGTATGCGCACATCGCCCGAAAGACTACTCAGGGTGATGATGGTGATGAATGTTCATTATAAATTTGCGCATAATTGTGTCGCTCCTTTAGCTTATGAACACACTAACTAAGCTCAGTAAAATATTCAACCAAAAATTCGTTTTTTTTAGCTATTTTTTCACTGTAACTTTGTCGAACGAGATATTATCGACAAAATGAAACAAACTAAGATAAATGCAACAAAAGTGACAGTAAAGGAAGTAATAACCGAATTAGTAAATCCTAACATAATGAAACCAATACAAGAGACTAAAGCAACACTTATAGCGTATGGCAATTGCGTAGCAACATGATCAATATGATTACAGCGCGCACCAGTAGAGGACAAAATAGTTGTATCTGAAATAGGTGAACAGTGGTCACCAAATACCGACCCAGCTAAAACGGCACTTAACATGGGTAGCATCAAGGTTAAATCTGTTACCGCGGCCATATCCCCAGCAATGGGTAACATAATTCCAAATGTTCCCCAAGACGTTCCTGTCGAGAAAGCCATTACGCCAGATAATAAAAATAGAATGACAGGTAACCAATGAGCGCTAATATTACCCTGAATCAATGAAGATAAATAAACACCTGTTTTCAGGTCGCCTATAACCGAACCAATAGACCAAGCAAAAACTAATATTAAAATTGCACTAAACATTGATTTAGCACCAATCCAAACGGTTTTGCCAATATCTAATATAGAAAGTTTCTGTTTTATTACGGTAATTAAAGCAACAATTAGACCAGTTAGTCCTCCATAGACTAACGAAGTCCCTACATCAGTATTTTCAAAAGCACCCAATACCGTAAATTTTTCTCCGACAATTGCTAGTGCTTGACCACCGGTTAATAACATCGAACCGATGGTTGCTAATATTAGAAATACAATAGGTAGCACTAAATCTGAAACTTTTCCGTATTCACTTTCAGCAATATTTAAATCGTCAGATGCTTCATATTCAGCATTATTTTCTTGTCCCTCAGGAGCCGAACTATTTTTAGATGAATTCAACTCATGTTGTTTCATACTACCAATATCTAATTGGAACCATGCAACAGCAAAAACCATTAACAGTGCGAAGACCGCATAAAAATTCATCGGAACTAAACGTAAATAGGCACCCAGTGCGGAATATTCAGTTAAACCATGGGTAACTAAAATACCACTGATGATTGTCATTATATACGCTCCCCAACTAGAGGCTGGCATTAACACACACATAGGGGCAGCAGTAGAATCTAAAATATAAGCAAGCTTGGCTCGTGAAATATTGTAACGGTCAGTAACAGGACGTGAAATTGCACCAACAGCTAGGCTATTAAAGTAATCATCTACGAAAATGAATACGCCTAAAAATGCCGCTAGTAATTTAGCACCTCGTTTGCTTTTAATCTTGGTTTGAGCCCATAAAGCAAAAGCTCGAGTTCCTCCTGATAACGTGAGTATTGCGGTCATCATTCCAAGTAACAACAAGAAAGCGACGATACTCATATTCCAAGTATTAAGCTCACCATCGTCTATAGCGACACCTTTCACTGTTGTAGCAATATAGTGAAGTGAATTAGGTAGCGAATAACCAGCTAATAGGACAGCCCCGACTATAATGCCCACGCCTAAAGAAATAAGTACACGGCGCGTCAAAATAGCAAGCCCGAGAGCTAATAAAGGAGGCAGTAAAGATAAAGGAGAAAAAGAAAAATCGACTAAGTTCATGATCTGCAAAAACCAAATTGGCTAGAGATCTACTGCAAAATTAACAACGACATATGTTAATAGTAAGTAAAAGAGAAAAATAATTCCTCCAATCTACAGTAGCGCTCCATAGTTAAAATAAAAGGACTATGGCAGTGTTATATTTTTTAAATACAACCCCAGTACGTGGCTCGATAAACATACGTACTTCGGCAACAACTCCTTTCTAAACTATTCAATGGCATCACCCCAATAGAATGTACTGATAGTTATTGCGCCTCTACCTCGGTACTCAGTTAATAACTATGAATAAAAAATTCATAAACTGCCATACCGAATAAGTTTGGCAGGATTGTACGGATTCATAAGCCATTTGCAAGATCAAAGTTCTAATAAACAGCCACAAAGCAATAGAAATGCGCATAAGATTGCACAATACATTGAATGAAACAACAATGTATTTCTTATAAACTATACATTAGAATAATTATTATCGAAAACCATTTAGTAGGATTATAAATTAATACAATTCTATAGTTTTATATCTAAAGAATACAAATGGAATTAACATTTATATTTAATAAAATATCAGATTAAATATAATATTTTAATTAAAATAATTTGTATAATTAAAATTGACTGTTATCATTACAACGTTTAATAATAATCAGATGGTAATACACATGTCAGAACTTACAAAAACATTGCTAAATATTCGCAGTTTGCGCGCTTTTGCTCGTGAATTAACGTTTGAGCAACTTGAAGAAGCCTTAGAGAAATTAACAATCGTGGTTGAAGAGCGTCGTGCAGCTGCAGAAGAAGAGAAAGCAGCATTAGCAGAAAGAGAAGCTAAATTAGCTGAATACGCACAGATGATAGCAAAAGATGGAATTGATGTTGAAGATTTAATTTCAGCACTGTCTGGCGAAACTAAGAGCAAACCACGTAAAAAACGTGAACCACGCCCTGCAAAATATAAATATATTGATGCTGCAACAGGCGAAGAAAAAACTTGGACGGGTCAAGGTAGAACACCTTCATCAATCCAAACCCAGCTAGATGCAGGCAAATCGCTTGACGACTTCTTAATTTAAAATAGAAGACTCTGATATTAAGAAACTTGAAGCATATAAATTTAGTTTGTTAATTTTATAATGTTAACCCTTCAAGTTAAATAATATGAGTCTGCCAGCTGAATATAATTAGAGCTCCGTATGGAGCTCTAATCATTCCTATAAATAAATACACATATACGTTTATCGTTCCCAATACGCTTCTTCTAAGCTATCTTCTTTTTCTGGTAAGCCTCTAGATAATCTTGGAGAATGCTGCACTAATACTTCATAACTAGCTCTATTAGCATATTTACATACTTGAGAAAACGAAGAATAAGTTAAGTAAGGATATTGATGTTTGCTCGAATTAGGCACGTTATCTTTATGATACCGATTAGCAGCCATATCATGCAATAAAGCGGACAGCGCAGCATCACCAGCGCCATTGGTATTCTTTATTTTTTCAGGACCGCCCATATAAGGAGCTATATGTGAATAGACTTTGATCGGCGACTCGCATGAAGCTTTAATACTGGGGCGACTGAATTCGTATTGGTTAAATTCTGCAATCGAACCCGGCAATAATGGCAATGAAGTTGTCCGCTTAGCAGAATCTTCGGTATAGCCAGCCATATAAAGTCCAACAGGACCAGCAGTACATAATACTAAATCCACCCATTCTAATGCTTTATCTGCCGCTAGCAGTGGATCTGACAGTTCAGTTAAAGCTTCCGCTTCGTCTTCGTTCATCGCTACAACTGAAACATTATCCTGTAAAAAATCGCGCCAAAACTGCGCATCATCTTGAATAACAAACTTGGTCCCGAGTGTTAATACCACAGGGACATCATATTTTTTAGCATACGCGATGGCTTGCATTGTTGCTTCAGGCATTGGATCGCCTTTTTTGCATCGTACTAAATAGGCGGTCAAAACTAGAGCGGAAGCATTCTCAAAAATATGTTCTGGAATACTAGTCGGTTGAAGTTGATTCATTTGACCTTCACTAATAGCAAATGTCCTTTCACCATCATCTGATATCAAAGCAAAACAGCGGCCAATTGCCCCGCGAACACCTTGTAAATAATTTAAATCCATTCGGCTTGATGTATTACATAAATATTGATAACCGTAGCTGCCAATTTTAATATCTTGGCTCATTACACCAAGCAATATAGATTTATCATCGGCTAACACTGAATAATTATGTAACGTATTGCCTATCGTTCCCCCAGCATATTCGTTGGTAATTAGGTTCTGTTGTTTAAGTAACTGATAAAGAGACTCTGCTGCTTCATCATCAATAACCAACGAATGTCCTTTACTCAAGTGAAACTGCTCAAGATAGCTATCTGGCACTCTAGCCTCAATATCCACTAACGTTTGGTCAATACCAATAATATGTGTTCTATCCATCTGTTTACTCGCTTTCGCTTGAGTAACCAATGGATCACGTGCATGAACGGGAAAATAATGTTTCGATTTACGTTGGCCGGGGAATTTCATAGAAAGGTTTGGCTATAATAAAGTAAGGGATATTTATTTTAGCTTGAGATTTTTATAACAGCAATATTGTAGTAGCACGCAAACGTTACCGTCACAAAATAATTTCACGAAAGTAAACCGCTATCCTTTGTAACGACTCAATAAATCGACAAGTTCAAGCGGTGATTCTTACCTTCATCGCTAATTAATAGCTTAGTGAGCGAGTAACGTAGCAATGGTATGTAACGGAGCAGTGGTATGTAACGTAACTACCCTACTCTTGATCTATCATCCATCTGCGAAATTCTTTACGTTCCGCTTTTGAAGCTTTAGTGTACCACGCTTGTAACTGCTGTAAGTTAGTATTAACTGCTGGCGCGGAAGCTGTATTAGCAGCACTGACTACCGCGCTGTCGACTGTAGTATTACTCGCCACTGAAGCAGCAGCAACCGTTCCTGTCACAGCGGCAGCCCCTACACTAGCTGAACTTGTTGATACAACTTGTGCTTTAGAAGCAAGCTCTGCTTGTTCACCAAAAAAGATTCTATTCTGTTGATTATATTCTTTAACTTGTGCCAGTTCATCCTGAAAAGGCATAAAGCCTTGTTTGGCTGGTAGTTGATCGTAACGATATTCAACTTCTTCACCTTCAACCAAAAGCTTAATATCGGGAGTTCCTTTAAAATGCAACACGGCTTGTTCGTAATCTCTTAGTCGGGGTGCGACTAAAGTTAAATCTTTATCAGTTGCTTCGAATGAAATAATAAAAGGAGCAGAATCGAACACTCTTTTTTTTGAGCCTTGGCCTACTCGGCTAGAAACTTTCGCGACCACCTGAACAAAACCATTATTCACTGCTACAGGTTTGGTCGTAGATTCTGTCTCCACTTCATTTACAACCAATAACCTTATATCCCTGTCTGGAATTAATTCGGCGCTAAACACCGTTGCAGAAAAGAAAAAGCTGACTAATCCACCAATGACGTATTTCATACTACTCCTTAAAAATAAATACAATACTATCAAACATTAAATCAAAAAAGCCACCCATGATGGGTGGCTTTTTTTAAGATTTTAATTTAACAATAATTATTAAGGTTAAATTAGAATTCTACTTTAGCACCAACAGCGTAGCCTAGCTCAGAATCATCTACGTCATTTCCGCCGATTTCAGCGTAAAGAGTTGTAGAAGAAGCAACTGCATAACCAGCGTTTAGGAAGTACTCAGTAGTATCATCGTCAGAACCGTCAGCATCGATTAAGTTAACGCCTGCAGCGAACAACCACTTGTCCATTGTGTAATCAGCAGCAAGAGCAACTACGTTACCTGCGTCTTCAACATCGTAGTAACCTAGTTCTAGGTTAATAGCATCAATACCGTAACGAGCTTCAAGAGCAAAAGTATCTTGTTCTGCAGAGTTAGAAGTACCATAGTAACCCATTAGATCGAAGTCACCTGCCATGAAACCAATTTTGATGTCTGCAAGGTCTGCAACTGCATCAGCACGTTGGTTGTCACGGTAAGCAGCAGAAACATACATTTGGTCGTTTGAGTAATCCCAACGAACTGCTTCGTCTGCACAAGCATCAACTTGGTCTACAGCCGCTGTAACACCAAATTGGTAATCTGAACCTACACCTAGATCATCAGCGATGCTACAAACGTCACCGATTTTTACAGAACCGTAAGAAGCAGTGTAGAATGCAAAGTAAACGTCACCCATGTTAGAGCTTCCGCCCTCAGTAGTGTTGTCTTCGTCGCCTTGGAATTCCCAGTATGCGCCTACAGATAGCTCATCGTTAACAACTTTACGGATGTCGATTTTCAAATCAGCATCTTGAATTTGTTGCTCAACACTTGAATCTTCAGCTGTACCTTTTAGATAAACAACTTCTAGGTCACCACCAAGAGAAACACTTGTACCATCGTTGTTATAAAGCTCGATACCTGCGTTAGCTGCTGAAGAAGCAACTAGTACTGATAGTGCTAATAGAGTCTTTTTCATAATAATCCACTGCCTTTTCTTAAGAATGTAGGAAATCCTTTCCGGTTCCCTTTTTTTATTTTATTGATGATGACGTTTGACTATGTTGCCAACTCGCCACCACCCCTAATAATTCGAGGTCTAGATTGCAAAAGAATTCGTTCGATGTCAAACAAGCAAATAAATAAAAATAAAAATAAATAAATAACTATAAAACAACAAGTTAGCTTATTACCTATAAGTCTAAGTTATAATTACCACCCGAATACTACAACAAAACCCATCATCAACAACAAACCAATTTCAGACATATAAACCTAAAACCCTTAAATAAAAACAAAATAAAAGAATTAAACTCTAAATATACAATTTTAAAAAAATTTTAAACTATTTTAGTGTTTCATGTATTACAATTGAAAAGGTTCAATTTTTTTTGTGACATAGATCGTGTTTTTACTAAAAAAGAAGTAAATATGTGACTTAAATCGACTCAGTAACTAAATAAATTCTCAATAAAAATAAATTCTTATCTTGTTATAAAAAATAATAATAGTGTAATAGAAACATGCTTAGTGACCTTTCTCACATATTCTCTTACCCGTAGAGTAGACCTTATTGCTATGCTAAACTGCGCCATCTTTTTTAGTTGGTCTCGTTATGCTTAACCCTAAAGTTGAAAAATCTGTCCGCAATAGCTATCAAAACTTACAGCATCAGCTGGATAATTTTGTCCCTAGGCGAGCGCAAAACTATTTAGTCGCTGAAATAGCGAACACCTTGTCAGGCAAATATCATAAAAGTAATCGTATTATTGTTGCAGAAGCAGGAACGGGTATAGGCAAATCGCTCGCATATTTGATGGGTTCAATACCTTGTGCGGTATTAAATAATCGAAAAGTCGTTATCTCGACAGCAACTGTTGCTTTGCAAGAACAACTTTTAAATAAAGATCTTCCACTATTTAGACGCATAACCGATTTAAATTTTTCATTTATTCTGGCAAAAGGTCGTCAACGGTATTGTTGCGCAGAAAAACTCGCTGCGGCCAGCGGTGCTGATGATAGTCAACTGGCTATGTTTGATACTAAACCCAAAAAAGCGGATATTGAGCTTTTGGAAAGAATGTACTCGGCGCTATCTCAGGGAAAATGGGATGGAGACAGAGACTCCTGGCCAAAACCTATTCATGATACAGTTTGGCAAACTATTGTTAGCGATAAACATAGCTGTAACAATAGTTTACCTGCGCATAGAGGTTGCCCGTTTCAAAAAGCACGGTCTGAACTTGACAAAAACGATGTAATTATCGCTAACCACAGCTTAGTAATGGCAGACATTGAGCTTGGAGGTGGAGTTATTCTTTCTGAACCAGACAATACTATTTATATATTCGATGAAGCTCATCACTTACCCAAAATTGCCAGAGACCATTCATCTGCCGCTGCAAGTTTAAAAGGCGCTGTAACTTGGTTAGAAAAGCTCAATCAATCATCAAGCAAGTTCACCAGTTTAGCAGATGAAAAACGAGTTAACCGCTTTAGAAATGAGTTACAAGATGCGATTCAAGAATTGGTGCCTTCTTTCTCCAATTTAAGCAAGCAGTTTGACCCCCATAAGTTTATCGACAACGTTTACCGATTCGAACACGGTGATCTCCCCGAATGGTTAGAGACGGAGTCGAAAGGTTTAAAGGTATTAACAAATAAAGCTAACCTCGCCGTGGGTAAAATTGCCGATCTGATCGCTGAACGATTAAAGGATGGAGAACTGTCCAATAAACTGGCGGAACCAGCATTAGCCGAACTCGGCTTTTATGATCAGAGATTAGAAAACTTAGCGAAAGTGTGGAGTTTAATGGCTGAACCAAAAAAGGATAAAGGTGCGCCACTTGTAAAATGGTTAGAAATTAGTGCAGAACGTGAAGACGACTTCATCGTTAATGTGTCCCCATTAGAAGTCGGTTGGCAGTTAGATCAAAAACTATGGAGTCGTTGCGTAGGTTGTGTTCTAACATCAGCGACACTTCGTGCACTAAACTCGTTTACCTTCTTTTGCCATCAAGTTGGCGTGAGTAACAAAGAAGAAGACGGTGTGCAATTTTTAGCTTTGGCGTCACCATTTAATTATCAAGACAATGCTGAGCTACTTATACCGGCAATGAAATATGAACCACAAGCACCACAATTTAGTGACTATTTGGCTGAATGCTTACCAAATCTTATCATTGATAAAAAAGCAAACTTGGTGCTTTTTGCTTCTTATTGGCAAATGAAGCAAGTAGCAGAAAGCGTAGTAAAACCATTTGCAAAGCAAGGCTGGACACTTCAGGTTCAAGGTGAATCTTCACGTACAGAAATTTTGAATAAGCATAAAGCCTTAACCCAATGTGGTAAAACCAGTATCTTATTTGGAACGGGCAGTTTTTCAGAAGGTTTAGACTTGCCTGGAAAACTGCTGGAAAACCTAATCATTACTAAAATTCCCTTTGCGGTTCCAACATCTCCGGTGGAGCAAGCGCATTCAGAATATATAGAAAACCGTGGCGGCAATCCCTTCATGCAGATATCTGTTCCAGAAGCGAGTAAAAAGCTAATCCAATCGGTTGGACGTTTACTGCGTAAAGAGCAAGATTCTGGTAGAGTCATCATTCTTGATCGAAGAGTCGTCAGCAAGCGATATGGCAAACTATTACTTGATTCATTACCACCATTTAAGCGAACTATTGAGTAACGCGCAAACTGTTTAACAAATAGATCCTAAGCTTTAATCTAATCCTCGGAAAATTTTATGGAAATGTTAGAACCAACCATGTTGGTGATATTAGCACTGGTAGCTTTTGCTGCCGGTTTTATTGATGCAGTGGCTGGCGGCGGCGGCATGTTAACTGTTCCCGCCTTACTTTCTATTGGGCTGCCACCTCATATTGCTTTAGGAACCAACAAACTTGCGGCAACGTTTGCAACGTCAACCTCGGCGATGACTTATTATCGCAAACGGCTTTTTAGCCCTGAATTGTGGGTTCATGCCTTTCTTGCAACATTAATTGGCGCAACTATAGGGACACTGGTGGTTGATTCACTTAGTACGGACTGGCTCGAAAAAGTCTTACCTTTAATTATTTTAGCGACCGCTATTTATACCATTTTACATAAAACACCAGAGTCAGACGGTCATGCCTTACCTAAGCCCAGCAAAAAACTGAATAAAACTCAATGGATACAGGGTTTCACTCTTGGATTTTATGATGGAGTAGCCGGTCCTGGAACCGGCGCATTTTGGACGGTAAGTAGCATGGCCATTTACAAAATAAACATTTTACTCTCTTCGGGGCTTGCTAAAGCGATGAATTTTACCAGTAATATCACGTCGCTAATTACTTTTGCTATTTTGGGCCACATCAATTGGGTTCTCGGCTTAACCATGGGAGTGTGTTTAATGGCAGGGGCATTTGTTGGCGCGCATTCAGCGATTCGGTTTGGTGCTAAATTCATTCGTCCAGTGTTTGTTACTGTAGTTAGTATACTAGCGGTTAAGTTAGCTTACGACGCCTGGTTCGTCACCTCATAACGGCTTTGAGTAAAATGTTATGAATCGTTTTAAGTCGATCAAAAAACAATTACGCCACCTCGCTCAGCGGGCATCAGAACTCGACACTAAGCGGGAACAGCAACGTGCTTATCATGCACAACACGGTGGTCAGCCTAGATACGATCAATCTATATCCCATCAATCTAGATACGGCCAACCTGGCAAGAATCGACTTTTTGATCATCAATTATTTAAGTGCAATTCGCATTTATTACTGCCTTATGTTGATGAAGCGATACAAACATTCAAAAGCGTTATGTCTACGATCAGTATGGATAACGCTAACGACAGTAAAACTTGCTTGCAACAAACCGAATTCTTGGCAGATAAACTGGTTAATCAAGTCAACGCGATTTCGCGCCAGTTAACATTACATTCAACCTTAACGAACGACATTCAGCACCAATTAGAAACGCTGTACGCGAACCTTGCACAACATCAACAGTGGCAACTGCGCTTGTCTGATTTAGTTGGTGAAAAAAAACAACTAATCTGCAAACAACCACCAGCAGTTGCAGAAGGTAACTCCAGTGAAGAAACATTAGCTCTTATTGCAGCGCAACAGCGTCTCGCACGATGTAAGCAAGCAACAGAAAAGATTCAGCAGCAAATACTGTTAATAGAACAGAGATTGTCGATAAAATAAGGAATAACGATAGAAGACGTGGTTTTATCCATTTTAACAAATAGTAAGGTTAACCAATAAGCCAATGAATACAGAGACCAATAACCCAGTAACTCACCCACTAGACAGTGCCCCAGACGAAATAAAACTTGCTGTCGATCTCATCTATTTATTAGAAAGTAATGATGTTGATCCCTCTACGGCACTACAAGCCATTGAAATAGTAAAACAAGATTTACTTCAAAAGGTTAACTCACATTCCAGTGAGTAATGGTTAAGACAATAACGGGAAGTATAAAAGTAACAGCCACGGTGAATCCATGACTGTTATATTAATAGAGTTATTTAGCTATTTTTAAGTGCTTCAATACGCTTATCTAGTGGAGGGTGACTCATAAGCAATTGCATCATTGTACTTTTGCCATTGATACCGAACGCCATCATTGACCCTTCTAGTTGAGGTTCATGGCTCATTTTAAGTCTTTCTAATGCGGCAATCATTTTATGCTTACCCACCAAACTAGCAGCACCGGCATCAGCATAAAATTCACGACGACGGCTATACCACATAGTAATAAAACTCGCTAGAAATCCTAAAACCATTTCTAAGAAAAATGAAACAGCGAAATACAGCAGCATATTTGAACCTTGCCCTTCTTCCCTATCGCCAGATGAGACAATATTGGCAATAAATCGAGAAATAAAGATCACGAAAGTATTTACTACGCCTTGCATTAAGGTCATTGTCACCATGTCGCCATTTGAGATATGACTAATCTCATGTGCTAACACCGCTTCTGCTTCATCACGTGTCATATTTTGCAATAAGCCACTAGACACTGCTACCAATGAGTCATTTCGCTTTGCTCCAGTAGCGAACGCATTGATATCTGGTGCGTTATAAATTGCGACTGTTGGCATACCAATGCCAGCTTGTTTAGCCTGTCTTTCCACCGTGCTTAGTAACCAATGTTCGGTCTCATTTCTTGGGCTTTCTATTACCTGACCACCAACTGAACGTAATGCAATACGTTTAGACATTAATAACGAGATAATCGAACCACCAAAACCAAATACCGCAGCCATGACTAGCAAGCCACTCAAACTCCCCGGCTGCATACCCGTGGTAGCATACACGATATTGAGCACAATACTCAGTACAAAAACGACCGCTAAGTTAGTTGCTAAAAACAACATAATTCGTTTCATTTCACTTTCTCCGTACAACCTTTTGGTCTCAACTTTAATTATGGTCAACTCTAAATTAAACGATACGCTAAACTAGAATACACAATACTAATTTCTATATATAGTCGTTGATTTTGATTACAAGGTTAAGCGGAAAATTGCTTTAAATTGTCAACAAATGTTTTTGCGCGATAAAATGTAGATGAAATTAATACTATCAACACTATAAGTCGATAGTATTAATGCCAATACCCACAAGGATCGAAGTGGTAAAAATAACTGATTATTGGATCGGACTAGGGCGAATCCATGCAGAACTCTCACATTTCATTTTGAGTTCACGCAGGGTTAATTGCGCGTCATTATATGTTAGTTGCTCTGAGACCATGTAAAACATCTCATTATGCTTCTTGACGGAAACATTAGCAGTTTTACATTGAACGGCATCTATATCCGGAGCAGTCAAACCGGAATAAAACTGAATCACATAATGTGTAATGTTGTTTTTAGATAACGTCGTCGATTTTTCAATTTGTTTTGACGTTGCATGTTCGAGTGGAGCTATTTCGGTTGGGTTTTGGATATATTTTTTTTTAGAAATTTGTTGGTAAACTTTTTCACAATTTTTTTCACTTGAAGTAAATCGCGTCTCTGCTTCTTTACCTACAATTTTTACCATATTATTTGGATTAAATTTGCATTCATTATAAAAAACGTACATTGAAAAATGCAATAAATTACATCGTTCATTCACAATAACAATTTTCATGTCTCCCTGCTCACCGGTATAAGCGTTACAATTATCGATTACAAGTTCACGATTACCGCCGTCTCTCCAAACACCTAAAATCCCATCAAACGATACGTGAGTATTAGCACCAATCAAAGTTGACCAACTAATCAGAAACAACGCGATGAGCGAAAAATAGCAAGCTTTCATTAATTAACCCGTTCAAGTTACTCGCTTACATTTTGCCTTTATGTAATCTAATTCACATTAGCATCGATAATTTACTAATTTCGATAATGTGCAAATCGACCAAAACGTTTCCCCGTCTCATTTGCGTAAGATATCCCATTCTTTGACGTGCCAAAGGTAGAGCGGTTCATAAAGTTGCGACATTAGACCTTAGTCTTATTGAGTAAACCAGTGATAAGACGTAGATTACTCACCATAGTAATCCGTAGCAATAACTTGCAGCGCAAGCGTCTGCAACCAACACAAGGAACAGTAAGATGGTTGAGAACAACGACTTTCAAATGGCGATAGATTTATTGTGTTGCCACTTAGGGCTCACTGAAGATCAAGCTAAAGAACAACTTGGCATTAGTGACCAATCCTTAGTTCAAAAGCACGTAATGAATGCTCAACAATCAGTATTAGGACTTAATTCTGACAAGTAGACTTATTGTTCAATAAAAGTGGGTAGCCGATTTATTCTGCTACCCTTTTTTTATTGATGATTTAATGCGCTCATTGTGATTACAATGAGCCGGTTTTAATGAACTGGCTCTAATTAACTGACTGTAGAACTAGTAGTGGTAACAGTCGTTATAATAGAAATACGATTAACCCGCTGCCTTTAGAATAGGATCAACATCTATATATTTACCAATGTGCTTTCTTTTCACACTCGATACATAAGGAATTTCACCTAACTTTGGTGCTGAGATTTTATCTTGTAACATACTGATAATTGATGAGTAATTTTCAGTTGCTGGATTGATGCGGTTGGCTACCCAACCGATAATGTCTAACCCGTCGGCCTTGATGGCCTCTACTGAAAGCATGGCATGGTTTAAACAACCCAACTGAATGCCTACCACTAATATGACTGGTAGCTTTTCTTGCTGTACCCAAGCGGATAAACATTCGTTATCTGAAATAGGTACTCGCCAGCCCCCTGCACCTTCAATCAATACCACATCTGCCGCTTGTTTATGCACCGCCAATTTTTCGCCTAATAAAGCGAAATCAATATCGACCGAATCAAATTTAGCGGCAATATGAGGAGAGGTCGCATGTTCAAGTGCATAAGGGTTAACATCAGCGTACGCGGCATCTATCGATGCGGCTTCTTGTAAATGAAGCGCATCTGAATTTCTCAATCCTTCAGCTGTTTGTTCACTCCCCGCAGCAACGGGTTTATAGCCAATGGTGGCCAGCCCTTTATCCGCAAGTGCTTGTAATATGGCTTTTGAAGCAACCGTTTTACCTACTTCGGTATCGGTACCGGCAATGAAAAATGCTTTGATCATAAAAAAATAGTTCCTAAACAGACCTGATAAGTTGCAGGCAACAAATTATTATTATTTCTAAAGCGTTGATATTCACTCTCAACACGCAATAAGGTGTGTTTTTTGGTTAAACCTACCGCCCTATCACTGACATGAGTTGCTCCAATTCCTTTTAAATCACGCATTAAGTTGAATGCAGATGAATACCAAAGCTGAACTGGGTAGCAGTTTAAGTGATGATTTTGTGATCCAGATTGCGCTAACGCAAATTTTATTTGGTTTTTATTAAGGAATACATTGACATGTTGATGTGTATCAATTTTAGACCATGCCTGTTGCAACTCGATTAACGAGCCATCCATTAAGGTAGAAAAAACCACTCTGCCACCGGGTTTAGTGACTCGTTGTAACTCTTTTAGAGGGACAGCTAAGTTGTCGCACCATTGCAATGCTAAGCTAGAAAATACCATGTCAAATTGTTGCTCTGCAAAGGGCAGCGCCTCGGCGTCCGCTTGACAGTATTGTATGGTTTGCGATTGACAACGAATCTGAGTTTGTTTCAGCATGCTTAATGATAAATCTAACGCCACCACTTGTGCCCCTCTCTCAACAAGGCATTGAGAAAAATAGCCGGTGCCACAACCGAGATCTAATACCGTTAACCCTTTTAAATCTAGCGGTAATTGAGCTAATAGATCTCTGCCGACTTGCCTTTGGAATTGAGCATGTTGATCATAATTTGGCGCCGCTTTACTAAAAGCTTGGGCTATCGCTGCTTTACGAGTTAGGTTATTGGCCATTGTCCCTCTCACTTTGTATATTCTACCTTGTATTTATGCATCCTAACTCGGCACTTATGCATTCTATCGCTGGGTTTATGCGCCCAACCCCTGTATTTGTGCACTCTACGTCTATATTGTTTAAACTGACTGATTAAACTGACAGGTCAAATAGACTGACTAAGTAAACTGGTTAAACTGGCTGGCTAAGCCAACTGATTAATTAGTTAACATATTGATACTATGAGTTAAATGATTCACTTGTTGAACAGTATGATTCGCTGTTAAGGTAATTCTTATTCTGCTCGTTTGCTTGGCCACCGTGGGGGGACGAATTGCGGTAACCCAATTACCTGATGCTTTAAGTTGATTAGCAAGTCGACAGGTTCGTTCAACATCACCACAAATAAACGGCTTAATCGGCGTATTAGTAGCAACAAAACCAGCAAGACCATTTAAGCCTTTATCATAAGCATGATACAACTCGGCTAATTTATCTCTGCGCCATTGTTGAGTACGCAACATAGTCGCAGCATGGTTGAGTGCATGAGCTTGGCTAGGCGGTAATGCAGTTGAATATACATGATGGCGAGCAAACTGAGTTAAGTAATCACCAGTACTGGCATTGCAAAGTACCGCCGCGCCCGATAAACCAAATGCTTTACCAAAGGTCACCACCAGAAATTGCGGCTTAATGCCCGCTAGTTGACAACTGCCCGCACCATTTTTACCTAACACCCCGATACCGTGCGCATCATCGACCATTAACCAAGCATTAGATTGGTTAACCACCTGATTAATTTGATTAAGAGGCGCTTGGTCACCATCCATACTAAACACACCTTCAGTAACCACTAGTGGCGGTTTGCGACTGAGCAAAAGGTGACGCAACTGTTCAATATCATTATGTTTAAAACGTCTCATCTGAGCTGGGCTTAACTTGCCAGCTTCTAACAAAGAGGCATGATTTAATTTGTCTTGCAGTAAAAGATCATCTTTTTGTAATAAAGAAAATAACACCGCTTGATTGGCACTAAAGCCCGAACTAAATACTACCGCTCGGCTGTAACCTAACCAATCACACAGCGTGTCTTCTAAAGCTTGATGAGCAGGTGAAAACCCCGTGACTAACGGTGATGCACCACTACCGACGCCATATTTGTCGATTCCTTGTTGCCATGCTTGCGCTAATTCAGATGAGCTCGCTAAGCCCAAATAATCGTTGCTAGAAAAATTCACATAGCGTTTTTCTACTCGATTGAGGTTGTCGTTATATTTATCAGAGCCAGTTTTATGTTCCGTAGAGCCATGTGTATATTCCGTAGAATCAGGTGTATATTCAGCAGAACTAGGCTGGCGAAGCGTGAAAGTGGATTGATTGCCTCCTTCAAGCACCGTCAACTTTCGATCGAGTCCTGCGTTAACTCGTGCGACTAGTTCAGACTGAATACGCTGATTAAACGGCACGTTTACGCACTTGCATCATAAAACAGATCATCTTTGCCCGGCCGTGCAGCGACTCGCTCCATCACTTTATCAAGCAGTTCATTTTCTTGTATTTGATCCGGTTTTTGACTCACTTGCATGCTGTTGATTCCCAACTTATTAAACAGTTGCCTATCGGTGTCTTCATCTGGATTTGGTGTGGTAAGTAATTTACAACCATAAAATACCGAATTAGCACCTGCCATAAAGCAGAGCGCTTGCATTTGTTCGTTCATGTTTTCGCGTCCAGCAGACAGGCGGACAGCCGATTGTGGCATCATAATTCGCGCCACAGCAATTAGGCGAATAAAATCAAATGGGTCAACATCTTCCGCTTGCTCTAACGGTGTTCCCTTGATTTTAACCAACATGTTGATCGGTACACTTTCGGGATGAACCGGTAAGTTAGCCAACTCAACAAACAGACTGGCACGATCATTAACACTTTCTCCCATACCAATAATCCCACCAGAGCAGATTTTCATACCAGAATCACGTACATGCGATAAAGTATCTAACCTATCTTGATAGGTTCGAGTAGTAATGATTTGGCCGTAATATTCTGGTGAGGTATCGAGGTTATGATTGTAATAATCGAGACCTGAGTCAGCTAACTCTTTGGCTTGCTCTGGCGTGAGCATGCCAAGGGTCATACACGTTTCTAAACCTAACTCTTTAACCCCTTTAATCATCTCTTTTAAATAAGGCATATCGCGTTGTTTAGGGTTTTTCCAAGCCGCACCCATGCAAAAACGCGTTGAACCGGCATTTTTGGCTTGTGTTGCTGCTTGTAACACACTTTTCACTTCCATTAAGCGTTCTCTATCTACATCGGTTCGATAGTGGGCACTTTGTGGGCAATATTTACAATCTTCGGGACAGGCACCAGTTTTAATCGAAAGAAGCGTACTGACTTGCACATAATTATGTTGCTGGTATTGACGATGAACTTGCTGTGCTTCAAACAACAGGTCCATAAAAGGTTTTTCTAGTAATGCACGAACTTCTTCGACTTGCCAATTATGACGAACTTCCACGTGATGCTTCCTTTAGTTGAGTCTGTATTTTTGCTTGTTTGTTCTTGTTTGTTCTTGTTAGTACGAACTAGTCGGGCCGCTTTTTAACCAGCGTGCTTTGTAATACTTGGCTAGTCTACTGATAAGCTTTAAACTGTCAACTATCATTAAGGCATTTAAGCTTACAACTGGACACAAAATAATCAATTGGTAATTTATGGATTTAAATTTTGATCGGCAACACATATGGCACCCTTATACTTCCACGGTAAATCCGTTGACTTGCTATCCGGTATCACGAGCCGAAGGTGCGACTATTCAGTTAGAATCTGGCGAAGTGTTAGTAGATGGGATGTCCTCTTGGTGGTCGGCTATTCATGGCTACAACCATCCACTGCTAAATGCTGCGGCGCATCAACAAATTGACCACTTTTCTCATGTGATGTTTGGTGGTTTAACTCACCAACCGGCGATTGATTTGTGCAAAAAATTACTCAAACTCACACCCGATAATTTGCAACAGGTTTTCTTGGCGGATTCAGGTTCGGTGGCCGTAGAAGTAAGCTTGAAAATGGCCTTGCAGTATTGGCATAGCAAAGGTAAGCCTAAATCCAAATTTTTAACTTTGCGTGATGGTTATCATGGCGATACTTTTGCCGCAATGTCGGTTACCGACCCAGATAATTCTATGCATAGCCTGTACAAAGGCTTTCTTCCTGAACATATATTTGCTGACTCACCCAAAGTTGGCTTCTGGCAGACATGGGATCCTAATGATATAACCGACTTTAAGCACAAACTAACGGAAAACCACCAGCAGATTGCCGCAGTAATAATAGAACCTATTGTTCAAGGTGCTGGTGGGATGCGTATTTACCATCCTGAATTTCTTAAACAAGTTCGCCAGTTATGTAATGAATTTGATGTGCTTCTTATACTGGATGAAATTGCGACTGGCTTCGGGCGAACTGGTAAACTGTTTGCCTGTGAACATGCGAATATCCAACCCGACATTCTCTGTTTGGGCAAAGCATTAACCGGCGGTTATATGACTCTGTCTGCAACATTAACCAGTAAGCATGTTGCCGATACGGTGTGCAACGGTGAAGCTGGTTGCTTTATGCACGGCCCTACATTTATGGGTAATCCTTTAGCATGCGCAGTGGCATCGGCTAGTATGCAATTAATAGAATCGGGTGGATGGCAAACACAAACTGCCTCGATTGAATCACTTTTCGCCGCCAAACTGCCTAGCTTGAATCAGTACCCGTTAGTCAAGGATACTCGTTGGCTAGGCGCTATTGGTGTGGTAGAAACCAAGCGAGCGGTTAACATGGTGGTCATTCAAAAGTTTTTCGTCGACAACGGTGTGTGGATACGGCCGTTTGGTAAGTTAATTTATATCATGCCACCGTATATCAGTAATGAAGAACAAATTAATCAGCTAATAGAAGTGATTGAAAAAGCGGTACAAAATGAAGCCTGCTTTGTGGGCTAGTTAAGTTCGCTCGAGTAAATGACGCAATAAGATCAATAAAGCCGACATCGTATTGTCGGCTTTTATTTGCAATGATGTTACTAAGATCTGCCTTGGCTCGAGATTAGCGTTAGTTCGAAATTAACATTAGTTCGAAATAAACGTAATCCCGAGCTAACCTTAACCGATATGGGTTAAACCATTCATGTACTTACGCAACACTTGTGGGATCTCTATGCGGCCATCAGCTTGCTGGTTGTTTTCTAACACTGCCACCATAGTACGCCCTACCGCCAAGCCTGATCCATTCAATGTATGCACTAATTCAGGTTTTTTCTCGCCTTTACGACGGAAACGCGCTTGCATACGACGCGCTTGGAAATCCCACATATTAGAACATGATGAAATTTCTCGGTAAGTCTCTTGAGCAGGAACCCACACTTCTAAATCGTAAGTTTTACAAGCACCGAAGCCCATATCGCCAGTACATAGCACCACTTTACGATAAGGTAGTTCTAGAAGTTGCAACACTTTTTCTGCATGACCGGTTAACTCTTCCAATGCATTCATCGAATCTTCTGGTTTAGTTACTTGTACTAACTCCACTTTATCGAACTGATGCATACGAATAAGACCGCGTGTATCACGACCGTACGACCCAGCTTCAGAGCGGAAACATGGTGTATGAGCGGTCATTTTAAGCGGTAAATCTGCTTCATTGGTAATCGTATCGCGTACCATATTAGTAACAGGCACTTCGGCGGTTGGTATTAAACACATACCTTGACCTTCTTCTGTTGCTGGTTTGGTATGGAAAAGGTCTTCACCAAATTTAGGCAACTGTCCTGTGCCGTAAAGGCTGTCATGATTGACTAAATAAGGAACATACATTTCAGTATAACCATGCTGTTCAGTGTGCAAATCAAGCATAAACTGAGCAAGAGCACGATGTAAACGAGCAAATTGACCTTTCATCACGATAAAACGCGAACCAGAAATTTTAACGGCACTTTGGAAATCAAGACCACCTGCCAATTCACCAAGGTCAACATGATCTTTTAATTCGAATGGATACGTTTTCGGTTCACCCCAACGAGCAACTTCGACGTTTTCATTTTCGTCTTTGCCGTTTGGTACAGAATCGTCAGGTAAATTCGGAACCGATAAGCTAATACTTTCCAGCTTAGTTTGCAGGTCGGCTAACGCTGCTTTCGCTTCATCTAGTTCACTACCTAGGTTACCAACTTCAGCTAGAATACGGGCAGCTTCATCATGATCGCCTTTTGCTTTCGCTTGACCGATGGACTTCGAACGGGAATTTCGTAGCGCTTGCAACTCTTCTGTTTTGATCTGCAACGATTTGCGTTGCTCTTCAAGTGCACGAATGGTTTCTACGTCGAGAGTAAATCCTCGACGGGCTAATTTTCCAGCTATTTCATCTAGCTCTGTTCGAAGTAATTTAGAATCTAGCATTGCTAATCCTATGCCTTTTAGTTGAGAAAAAACGCTTGATCAACAGTAATATCGTTATCAATGCGCTATAGAATAGTTAATCGAGTAAAGATATCCAAAAAGCACTACTTTTCATAGCGCTTTTGTGGGCTTTTTTCATCTAACGAGGCAAGATAATCTAACTTTTCCGCTATTTTGCTCTCTAAGCCTCGGTTGGTAGGCAAATAATAACGTGTTTGTGCCATTTCTGGCGGGAAGTAATTTTCTCCAGCTGCATAAGCATTAGGTTCGTTATGCGCGTATCGATACTCTTCTCCGTAGCCCATATCTTTCATTAAACTGGTGGGAGCGTTTCTTAAATGATGAGGCACTTCATATTCAGGTTGGTCGCGTGCGTCAGATAACGCTTGTTTCCAGGCGGTGTAAACAGCGTTACTTTTGGGCGCGCACGCTAAATACACAACGGCTTGAGCAATCGCACGTTCTCCTTCTGCTGGGCCTATGCGAGTAAAGCAATCCCATGCTGACACGGCGATTTGCATCGCTCGTGGGTCGGCGTTACCAATATCTTCGGAGGCAATGGCCAGTAAACGACGTACAATATACAGTGGATCACAACCGGCTACCATCATTCTTGCAGACCAATACAGTGCTGCATCTGGGTCGGAACCACGGATCGATTTATGTACCGCCGAAATAAGGTCGTACCAAATATCTCCTTTGTTATCAAAACGAGATACTTTTTCCCCAGCCACCTCCGCTAACAAGGGTAAATCAATTTGCTTTATCGATTCTTCATTCTCTTGCGCCATATCATACATTAGCTCAAGATAATTGAGTGACATACGTGCGTCACCATTAACCAGTTCAGCTAATCGGTCTAACACATTATCAGCAAAGTGTGCTTTTGTTTTGCCTAACCCGCGCTCTTGATCATTTATCGCTTGGTTCAAGACTTGTAAAATAGCGTTATTATTTAACGAGGTAAGTTTATACACTCTCGCACGTGATAATAATGCATTGTTAAGTTCAAACGAGGGATTTTCTGTAGTCGCGCCAATAAAAGTAATCGTGCCGTCTTCAATATGGGGTAAAAAAGCATCTTGCTGGCTTTTGTTGAAACGGTGTACTTCGTCGACAAATAAAATGGTTCGGTGACCAACCAATTTATTCTCTCGAGCCTTTTCTATCGCTGCTCGTATATCCTTTACTCCGGAAGTAACCGCAGAAACACGTTCTACTTCAGCATTAGCGTAATTGGCGGCCACTTCCGCTAATGTGGTTTTGCCTGTTCCGGGTGGCCCCCATAGAATCATCGAGTGTATTTGCCCCGCTTGCAATGCTCGGCGCAACGGCTTACCTTCACCTAAAACATGCTCTTGGCCAATGTACTGTTCGACTGTTGTTGGTCGCATTCGTGCCGCAAGTGGCCGAAAATCTTCATCAGCGGTAAAGTCTAAACTGTAATTGCTCATAAACGGTCGTTACTCATTCACTGTTATTCTGATTTTAGGTTAGTACAAACATTTTTTTACCAGCATATTCATTTTCTACCAGAGTATCACTCGCGCTGGTCGTCAATTTCAACGCCATCTGGAATAACAAAGCTAAAACGTTGTTTGTTTGGCACGTCATTTTGATAGTTATTAAAGACAAATTGGCCTTTTTGACCATCTTGTTCAATCACATTGAACCCTTTAATCTCGCCACTTTGTTCCACATTCAGTTCAAATTGACCTTGATTAGAATCGACCGCGGTAGGAGTCAAAATAAATTGGTCGCCATTTTGCACTACGTTGTAGTTATCCCAATCACTGGCTCTATTACGTGTTAATAGAATAAATGGGGTTTGCGCAGTGGCTTGTTCTTGCCAGTAGATGCTCACTTGCTCAATAAATGGGTCGTAATACCATAAGGTTTTGCCATCTGAAACGAGAATATTTTCGTCGGGTAATGTGGTGGTCCAACGAAATAAACTCGGGCGAGCGATTTCTACCAGCCCTTCTCCTTGCATAACAATTTCATTGTCGGCACTGATCACCGTTTGCGAGAAAGAGGCGCTAAATCCGTCTGTTTTGGATAGGCGCGAATTTAATTCATCTTTGGCGGTTGCCAAAACGGAGGTACTAAACAGTACTGCAGTCAAAGCGACAACGATGTATTGGCAACCACGCAACATACCAAAGCGTGGTTTATAAAAATGCGATACAAAACTAGTTGATACAAACAGGCTAAACAATTTTTTCATTCATTAAACTCGTAATATGAATACTGATTTATTGGACTCGCTCGGTGTCAGTTAGTTCCTAAAATGACTATCGCTCCAACAAGCACTGTGATTACTCTTTCACAGGCGGCGGTGCAATAACTTCACGATTGCCATTGTGGCCTGGCGCACTAACGATGCCTTGTGCTTCTAATTGCTCCACGATACGTGCTGCTCGGTTGTAGCCAATTTTAAATCGTCGTTGCACGCCAGATACCGAACCACGACGGCTGTGAACCACATGCTCCACAACTTGGTCAAACAGTGGATCAACATCTTCATCGCTATCAAGGCTTTCACCCGGTAATAAGGTATCGCTTGTCTGTTCGCCTTTAATTATTTCATCAATATAATTTGGCTGTCCACGGGCTTTCCAATCATTTACCACCGCATGAACATCGTCATCAGATGCAAAGGCACCATGGACACGAATCGTATGGCTGGATCCCGGTGGTAGATACAACATATCACCCATACCTAATAAGGATTCAGCGCCACCTTGATCTAGAATGGTTCTAGAGTCCGTTTTGGTTGAAACCGTGAACGCTACACGCGTAGGGATATTGGCTTTAATAAGGCCAGTAATCACATCTACTGATGGACGCTGAGTCGCCAAAATAAGATGAATACCAGCCGCACGTGCTTTCTGTGCTAGTCTTGCAATCAACTCTTCAACTTTTTTGCCCACCACCATAATTAAGTCGGCAAACTCATCTACCACCACGACTATGTAAGGCAGTTTTTCCAGTAATGGCGGTAACTCATCCATACTGTCACCGGCTTTCCATAATGGGTCATGAATCGGGTGGCCTGCATCTGCGGCCATTTTTAATTTATCATTAAAGCCCTTAACATTTCTCACACCTAATGCCGACATCAGTTTATAGCGACGTTCCATCTCACCAACACACCAACGCAATGCATTGGAAGCATCTTTCATATCGGTAACAACTTCAGCTAATAGATGCGGTATGCCTTCATAAATGGACAGCTCTAACATTTTTGGGTCAATCATGATAAAACGCAAATCTTCAGGCTTGGCCTTGTAAAGCATACTCAAGATCATAACGTTGACACCAACCGATTTACCGGAACCCGTTGTACCAGCCACCAACACATGAGGCATTTTAGCAATATCGGCAATCACGGCTTCACCGCCAATATCTTGCCCCATAACAACCGTGGTTGGAGAAGTCGACTCTTGAAATATCTTACTTCCAACAACATCAGAAAAATACACGGTCTGACGAGTCATGTTCGGCAGTTCTAGACCAACATATGGTTTACCCGGAATCACTTCAACGACCCTTACGGCCATAGCAGAAAGTGAACGAGCTAAATCCATAGACAAACCTGAAATTCGGCTAACTTTTACGCCCGGCGCCAAATCCAATTCAAAACGCGTGATCACTGGACCCGGAAATATATCAACCACTCTCGCTTTGATTTTAAAATCTTCTAATTTCGATTCTACTAATCGAGCGATATCTTCAAGCACTGCCCTATCAATTTGATTTTCACGTTTTTCAGGGTAATAAAGTAGATCCAATGCGGGTAACGGCGTAGTAGGAACTGGCAGATCTTGCTGCTTTTGCATCAAAAATGGATTCTGCTCACCTGCCATATTTTTCTGTGCTTCGGCCACCAGATCTTGGAATGCCAATGAATCGTTATCAACCGCTGTTTGTGGTTCGTTGGATATAGTTGGAGTAGATGGTGTTGGTGCAGATGGAGATTGTGCGGATTCTGGCTCTACAGGATTAGCAGCCCCATCTACCGGTGCAATGTTGTTGCTGGCAAACTCTTGGGAATTAACAGCGTAAGGATCGAGGCTACAATGAGTATCCTCAAGGTGGTCTGTTGCAGTATTTTCATCACCAATATTTTTTACTTCCACCGCATCTTGCGCACCGACTGCCTGTTGCTTTTTATCTTCATCATCTAGCAAGCTATCTATATTGCCTAGCGATATAGACGGTTCTATTTTTCCATCATTTTCTTCTATTGCTAGTGATTGAGGCGCCTCTTGTGGAGATACGACAGAGTGTGACGTCGACCTGTGTGCAACAGTATGCTCGGGATCAGTCAAGTTAATAACAGGAAAATCGCCATTATTTTGCGCATCTTGCTCTAACTTCTCAATCGTTGAATTCAATTGTGAAGAACGATCAATCGTGAGGGGTTGTTGATTCACCTCATCGGACTTGGAGTCTTCATGTGGAACATGAATATTATACCTACGCGGTTCCGGTTTAGCTTCTGGTTCAAGACGATGAACAATTGGACTGTCTAAGGGTTGTTGTTCATCTGACGACTCGGTTACATAATCATTGTTCACTGCATGCAATTTTTCTTTGTTGTTTCCACGTAAAGAATTGACCATCCAAGCAATTGCACCTAAAAAAGAGGATCCTAAAAATTCAACAATTGATAGCCAAGAAATACCCGTTAAAAGTGTAATCCCTGCTCCCCACAAAAATAATAATACAATGGTTGTACCCAGCACATTTAATGTAGGAAGAGATAAACTAGTTAATACGTCTCCGATTACACCACCAGAAGAGAAATACCAAATATCATCAAAATTTATATCAGCCAAACCACAACTGGTCAGAATGACTAAACTCAAACCTAATATTCTGGTCCCCCATAACATTAGGTCAATCGGATCTTTTTCACCTCTTTTGCGAAACAACCCCCAAGTAAGGAACACTAAAATAGGTGGTAAACAATACGCCAAGGATCCAAAAACAAAAAAGAAAGTATCCGCAACCCACGCTCCCAACATCCCAGCAGAATTATTAACTTCCATTCCCCATGATGTTTGTGACCATGAAGGATCAGCAGGACTAAAGCTAAATAGAGAAATAGCCAAAAAAATCGCCATCAACGATCCAAGAATAAAACAACACTCTCGAAGACGCTGAAAACCGTTAAGACGATACTGATCGCCATCATCACCAGTTTTTAAAATAGTTTGTACTTTCGCTTTTTGCTCTTTGAACATAGAATTTTGTTTTTTACTCTTCGTTTATGCTTTAGATATATTCGTTTTTACGCTTTACATGTATAAGAAGATTACTTGGTTATATAAACAATCCGAGCGGCAATTGCCGCTCGACTGATGGGTACGATTTAATACGTTGAATTTAATCATAACATCAACCGAAACCCAATTTATAGCAAGCTTTAATCAGACTCTAGTCCAAATTTAAGGCTTGCATAAATCCTCTTCTATCGCGTTTGGATAACCAATTGATTCGATTGTTTAACTTCTTCCATAACAACATAAGTACGAGTGTCGTTTACACCAGGTAATCGCAACAATGTGTCACCAAGCAGTTTACGATATGCTCCCATATCCGATACACGTGTTTTAAGAAGATAATCAAAATCACCAGATACTAGGTGACACTCTTGAATATCATCTAACTTCTGTACTGCGGTATTAAATTGCTCAAATACATCAGGAGCACCGCGATTAAGAGTTATCTCTACAAATACAAGTAAAGATGCATCTAAATATTGTGGGTTCAATAATGCGGTATAACCTATGATATACCCTTGTCGTTCCAATCGACGAACACGCTCCAAGCATGGAGTAGGTGAAAGACCTACTCGCTTAGACAACTCTACATTCGAAATACGACCATCTTTCTGCAATTCATTCAATATATTGCGATCGATACGATCCAGTTCCTTGGACGGCTTTTTGTAGTTATCTGCCATTTTTTTATTCCACCTTTTAACTTCCCTGCAAAGAAACATATTACAACCTGGTAATATGCAGAATCAAATATTACTTTTCGCTCTTCATATTAGAGGTATATATTGGTTTTAAACTAAAAACCTAGTTATTACAACTATAAACCTAATATTAAACCCATAAATCTAGTTATTAACGCTATAAAACCAACCACAAAAGCTAGAACCTAAGCAATTAAAAGTATCGGGTTCACTATTAAAATATCAATCTAACAACCGCTTGAAACACAGTAAATAACGGACAATATCTCAAGACTAAAAGTGAGCTAGCGCTACAATGAGTTAACTAAACAAACATTCGTCGTAAATGTAAATAAACCTCTATCTGTAAAACCATAAACGCTAGGGCTGAATAAATATTATTTACTTATCTGCACCTTGCAGCCAATTTTTCACAGACCCGACAGCTTATCAAGAGCAACGCTGCCTGTATAGACTATGATACTGCAAAAAATAATTTAGGCTTTCAGGCGACATTATGTGGCTAAATAAGTATCAAGTCGTCCAGCAACTTAATACAAATAAAAATTCGTTCTAACGTATCACCAAAAGCCACACCAACGGAGACTAGCGAAGCTAGAGTAGATCGATTATTTTATTGCATGAATAATAATATTTCTTGGTGTAACGGAACGGTCACAGAACTCAGTAACAGTGACGGTGTAACCATGCTCTTGCAAAAACAGTACTCGGTCGTACACGAGCCAAAGTTCTAATGCTCGCCGAAACATCTGCTGAGCCAAGCTTAAACGTTCCATATGCCAAAAACGCTCTGTTCCTTTTTTCTGCCAATATTCAAAATTTATTGTTGGTAAGACGATATTTTTTTGTTCTGCTGCCCAATAACAAAAATCTTCAAAACCACCAGCAAGCATCGATTTTTTGATACTCGGAATGGCCACATAACCCTCTATATCTAAGCGTTGTTTAAGTAGCAGATCAAACCCTAAGCGATAGCTCATTTCTTGCTCTCGATGTCGCACGACTCTTTGTCCGCCAGTTACCGTCTCTTGCAGTGGGATTCGCAGTTCCGCTTTAGAAAGGTTAAGCGTTGAATTTGAAATTGCGTAAGCAGATAACGGTTGGTAGTGTTTTTTTTCTATTAGATGATAGCAACAAGGTGAAATAGAAATCGCCTGGCTACCCGCTGCGCTAGCATGCTCAATTAGTCGTACATGTAAATCTCCACAGGCATGTAGTGCCACAGCGTGGTGCTGTTCTGTTAGCATGTTTTTAGCTTCTGGTGATAAGGCATCACCTTGAATAAACTTCATGTTTAACGATTTTTTCTGCGCTTCTATTTGTCCAGCCTCACAAAGCGATTGTTGCCACTCAAAACTTGTAACCAATTGAGGTGAATGTGATGCTAAAATTCGACCTAAATAGCCCTTTCCAGCACACCATTCGATCCATGACTGACCTTTATGGTTGTTAAGTAAAAAGCTTCCCATTGACGTTATTTGCTGTAATTTTCTTCCTGGAATACCTGCAGTTATCCCTCGTTCTAAATTAAGTGGCAAGTGATTATCTGTCGATAATTTGACAAGGTGATTTAGGCTTTTTGCGCTAGGAAATACACTATTTACATCTGCTAATAAACGTGTGGTGGATAATTTATACTGTATAATTTGTTCGATAGATAAAGCATTTAACCAATGACATAAATCTGGATAATCTTCTACCCAAGGTAATGTAGACTGAGCACTCTGATGAAATGGTTCAAACCGCCATAGTAACTGATGTTGGCTTAATATCTGTTCAAGCTGTAAAAAGGGTTTGTGCAATGTTTTGGCTCACAGTAGAAGAGTTAACGAATAGGCAAGTCGATATCTTTAAACATTGTTTCTATCTCCGCATTATTTCTCAAAGAGATTGCCTGTTCGACTACAGGGCGAGTCAGGTGTGGTGCAAAACGCTCCATAAAATCAAACATATAAGAACGTAAAAAGGTTCCACGCCTAAATACAATGCTTGCGGTACTCAACCCAAAAATATGGCTTGCGTCAATAACCACTAAATCACTATCTTCAACTTGATTAATCGCCATACTGGCGATAACGCCAACACCAATCCCCATTCTTACGTAAGTTTTAATGACGTCGGCATCGGTCGCAGTAAAAACAATTTTTGCCGTTAACCCTACCTGATTGAATGCAGTATCAATATCCGAACTTCCGGTATAGCCAAACACATAAGTGACTAAAGAAAATGCCGCCAGATCTTCAATGGTTACCGATTCTTTTTGCGCTAAAGGATGGTCTTTGGTCACAACAATAGATCGGTTCCAATGGTAACAAGGAAGCATGATAGCATCTTGATATAAGTGCAAAGCTTCTGTTGCAATAGCAAAATTTGCTGTGCCTTTTGCAACCGCTTCAGACATCTGGGAAGGTGTACCTTGGTGCATATTTAGTGAGACTTTGGGATAACGCGTAGTAAAACCTTTTATAACCTCGGGTAATGCATAACGAGCTTGAGTATGTGTAGTGGATATATTTAATGTGCCTATTTCAGGATTAGTATGATCACTTGCGACAGATTTAATACTCTCTGCACGAGAAAGAATTTCTCTTGCAATTCGGATAATATCCTCACCCGCGGTTGTAACTTGAGTTAGGTGTTTACCGCTACGTTCAAATATTTGAATACCAAGTTCATCTTCAAGTAACCTAACTTGCTTACTAATCCCTGGTTGAGAGGTGTAGAGGCTTTCAGCAGTAGCAGAAACATTTAAATTATGATTGACTACTTCAACAATATATTTCAGTTGCTGTAATTTCATTTTGCTACCTGTATTCCTTTACCGTCTAACGTTATAATTAAAGGTTATAAACCCTATTTATAACCTTTAATTAGGATAATTGATAGAGAAAAACTACCGTTAGAAAGGAAAATTTGCTTTAGGTCGATGCCATGAAGCAATTGCCAAATAAAATGACGATTATGTTGACTATTGATTACTCAATATTTGTGCACAAATTACCATCTTCATTAACCAATACGGCTGTAGGCTGATTAGAGAATAGTGTATGCTTATTGATAATTTATTATTCCACCCGATAGATACTACTTTATGAATATTGGTTTAATTATTATCCTCGTGGCGATATTACTGGTTCTCGTTATCGGCTATAACGTAATGTTACAGTATAAAACAAAGGTTGAGTCTACACGTAAGCAAGAATCCGCTCGCTACCTAACTATTATTGATGCGACAGAAGATCTTATTGGCAATGCTCATCACCTACCTTTCAGCCAAGAGCTACTAATTTGTTTAAATAATCGAATTTTAGACGCATTGGAAAATATGCTGATGCTTGATCCAAAGAATAAGCAATTAGCACAACGAGTTGAAAATATGAAAGGTCAAATCCAAGCTCTAAAAAGTAACAGTACACGTGAAGATAGTACGTCCTTTAAAGTCCCTAATAGTGATAAACAAGCGATTGTTATGCTCAAGTTGGTCAAACGTTTACGAGATACTATCCGTAGCGAGCATAATAAAGGTCGTTTTAATACTCAAAGCTATGTTGCTGAGAATGCTCGTCTAGAAACTATTCAAGTCCGCATTAACATAGAAAATGTCATAAAAAGGGCCAATGAAGCTGTAGTGCGTAATCAAACGGGTACAGCTAGGCAATTACTTAAAAAAGCTATCGATGTTTTAACAACAAAAAATGACAGCTATTCCAACCAAGCTCGTGAGAAACTGCAGTCAATGTTAGATGAACTGGATAGAAATAAAAAAGAACGAAATGCCGATCAGTTATTAGCACAAGAAGAAAAAGAACGTGATAACGACATGGATGCATTATTTGGTGAAAAGAAAAAATGGTGATGTTTGCGCATTTTTAACATCATTTTTGTCATTTATTTTTAACTAATCAACTATTACAGCAACTAATTCCTGCAATAAAAGTGCATTATTCCACTTTTATTGCAGACTAGGTATTTTGCTATTAGTCAACAACACTACAATGAATTAGGCCAATAAATAGAGTCTTTTTTAAACTAACACTTTACCCACATTAATTGCTCCTAGTACTACAGCTCAC
Organism: Vibrio sp. TH_r3; assembly: GCF_033101115.1. Taxonomy (NCBI): domain Bacteria; kingdom Pseudomonadati; phylum Pseudomonadota; class Gammaproteobacteria; order Vibrionales; family Vibrionaceae; genus Vibrio; species Vibrio sp. TH_r3. Next base: position 84,359 of record NZ_JAWMPW010000004.1, read on the forward strand.
CATGGTATAATCGGTATAATAAATTTCGCAATAATTTAAATATCATGTACCAAGAACTTTTAGCACCAATCTACGCTTTTCTTAAATGTTCAACCCCCGATGCTTGGGTTGAAGAAGCCAAGAAGCCAAATAACTTGCCTGTTATATTACGCGACCATTTAATATGTGAGTTAAAAGCCGCTCAAAGTGCGATGTTTTTACTTAAGAGGTACGCTTTAACGCCTGAAGGTATTGAGCAGCTATCCGCTCTTGTTTTGCCTTACGAACAGTTCGCCTATAAACGCATTGGCGATCTTGAGTCGTTAAAAGGCCAAAATGTTATTTCCAAATCAATCAAACCCCGAACAGATTGTGTATACGGACAAGACATGATCGATAAAATGGTATTACTGATCAGGGAGGAGTTACATCACTTCTATCAAGTTTTAGAAATTATTGAAAATAACCAACTGACTTATGAGCCTATTCCAGCAGCTAGATACGCTAAAGGTATGATTAAACAGGTTCGCACGTACGAACCTGAAGCTTTGATTGATAAGCTGATTATTGGGGCATTTATTGAGGCTCGTTCCTGTGAGCGTTTTGCAAAGCTGGCTCCTCATCTCCCTGAAGATATTGGTAAATTTTACGTTTCCTTGCTGCGCTCTGAAGCGCGTCACTATCAAGATTATTTAGCGTTAGCTCAACAAATCACAAATGAAGATATTACTGAAAGAGTGGAATATTTCGCTACGCTTGAAGCCGAGCTCATTTCTTCACCAGACAGCGATTTTAAACTTCACAGCGGTTTACCTGAATGAGTTTTTAGGGCTATAAGTTATTTACGAAAATAACAGCGCACCTGAACTCTGGACACATGCACCTATAACACTCGAATTTTACAGTGCAACTTGCCAAAGTTCAGGCCATTTACCTTACTGTAGTGTCTTATTTATATCGGCTAAAACAGCTGCGGGATCATTTGCTTGAGTGATAGGACGGCCTATGACTAAATAATCTGAGCCTGCTTGTATCGCTTCTACTGGTGTCATAATACGTTTTTGATCACCAACAGCGCTGCCTTCAGGACGAATTCCCGGTGTGACCAATTTAAACTCTTTACCTAACTCTGCCTTTAACATAGATGATTCTTGAGCCGAACATACGACGCCATCTAAACCACTGTTTTTAGTTAATTGAGCTAAGCGCATTACTTGCTGTTGCGGGCTAATATCTAAGCCAACGCCCGCAAGGTCGGTTTGTTCCATACTGGTTAATACCGTGACACCAATTAGAAGTGGCCGATCTTTACCGTATGGTTGCAAAATTTCTCGCGAAGCAGACATCATTTTCTCGCCACCACTCGCGTGTAAATTTACCATCCACACGCCGAGTTCAGCCGCAGCTCTTATTGCTTTTGAACAAGTATTAGGAATATCATGGAACTTAAGATCCAGAAAGACTGAAAAGCCGCGCTTGTGCAAAGCTTGCACAAATTGTGGACCATATAAAGTAAACATCTCTTTGCCTACTTTTAAACGACAAGAATTAGGGTCAATTTTATCGACAAAGGCCAAAGCATCTGCTTGATTGTCATAATCTAAAGCCACTATTACTTTTTGATCCAACATTTTTTCTCCTAAATATTTATTCAAAAAAACCTCCAAACAGGAGGTTAATACTACTCATTTAGCTATCGCTAATTATTCTTACCATTATTTAGACTTATTCGACTAAATAACGAATTTTACCCCTGACACTACTCGCCATCCAAACCACGAATTGGCTTAATGGTTCCCCACCCTTTACAAGAAGGACAATGCCAATAAAGAGAATGAGTAGAAAAACCACAGTTTCTGCATCGATAATGAGGTTTGGTTTTTAACTGTTCACCAACAAGTGACCGCAGTGTGGTTAAGCTATCTTTAGCTCGACCTTCTTCTGCGTCGGCTAAATGGTAATCCATTAAACGATGAAAACCTTTCATCGTAGGATTTCGCAACAATTGCTTGGTTAATAACATTTGAGCAGAAGCGTTGCCTTCATGATTGGCAACTAATTGTGCCAACATAAGCTCAGCAGACACACCTGCTTTTTTATCAATACATCGACGCAGAAATTCAACCAGTCGCTCTTCTTGCCCAAGATGATGGTAACATTCAGCTAAGGTTTCAAGCACTTCACTAAGAAAGTCGATATCTTGGTCTAGAACCATTTCCATGTATTTTATGGTACTGGTGTAGTCTTCATTTTCCAAATAAAGCTTACCCAAAGAAATACTCGCTCTGACGCACTTTGGATGTTCTGATAGTGCCCTTTTAAAATAAAGTATCGCTTTAGCTCTATCACCTTCAGCTTGTTCTGACATAGCCAGTTCACACCAAAAATGTGCGATACTCGCGATCACACGTTTACGGCCAAGTTTAACTAACGCAGTCGCGTATTTTATCGCATTATTCCACTCTTGAGTCTGTTGATAGATATTCACCAACTGAGTAAGTGCGGCTTCTTTGTGTGAAGGCTCTTCTACTAATTGCTCAAAAATTTTTTCCGCTCTATCTAAAAAACCAGACACCATATAGTCTTTTGCCAGTTGTTGCAGCGCGATATTTTTTTGGTCTATGGTCAGATTTTTTCTTGAAATAAGGTTTTGGTGAATTCGGATTGCTCGGTCGACTTCTCCGCGTGAGCGAAATAAATTCCCAAGAGCCAGATGGGTATCTATAGTTTCAGCATCTACTTGAAGTAATTCAATAAAATGATCCACCGCTTTATCTGATTGATCAGACAAAAGCAAATTAAGTCCCGTGACATATTGCCGAGAAATTTGGTGTGATTGTTCTTGCTTATCTTGCCGCGCACTACGGTTACCCATATACCAACCGTAAGCGGCTGCAATGGGTAATAATAAGAAGAGTAGTTCAAGCATTTACGTTTACCGCAGCACCACCATTACTATGCTTTCTGTTCAGCAGGTAATGTAGCATTGCTCGTTTTTTTTAACTTGCGTTGTAAACGATGGATAGTCAATTGAGATTTGATCTGCATGCTGCCAATAATCAACCAAGCTAACGCAAATCCAGCAACAAAGACAATCCCTAACAAAGTCGAGAGATGAAATTCACCTTTAGCTAACAGATAGTTAAATGAAACGACTTCTTGATTTTGTGCACCTAATGCTAACGCAATAAGGAAAAGTACAATGACTAGAATCGCTTTTATAATTTTCATGATTCACTACTCCAGAATATTTTGCCAACGTCCAATTATGCAGTAATTCGAGACGACACACCATCATAAACCACTCATAAAAAAGCGGCATACCTAAATATGCCGCTTTTTTATAACTCTAGCCAGTATTATTAGCTGATATCAACGCGCTCACGAAGTTCTTTGCCTGGTTTGAAGTGAGGAACATATTTACCGTCCAATTCTACTTTGTCACCAGTTTTAGGGTTACGCCCTACGCGAGGTTCACGATAATGTAATGAGAAGCTACCAAAACCGCGAATTTCAATACGATCACCACTTTCTAAGGTAGAAGCCATATGCTCTAAAATATCTTTTACAGCGTCTTCTATCTCTTTCGCAGAGAGGTGAGTTTGCTCCGCACAGAGTCTTTCTATTAATTCAGACTTAGTCATATATACCCTCATCACATTTTCAGAAACGTCAAATAATAATAAAAAGGGAGCCAAAGGCTCCCTAATTGCGATTATTATTCGCCTTTAGCTGCCTTGAAAGCATCAGCCATTGCATTAGTGAATCCGCTTGTATCTTCTTGCTTGTTGTTCACTGTTGCCATTGCTTCTTGCTCTTCAGCTTCATCCTTCGCTTTAACAGAAAGGTTGATTACGCGGTTCTTACGGTCTACACCGGTGAACTTAGCTTCAACACTATCGCCAACGCTTAGGATTAGAGATGCATCTTCAACACGATCACGTGATACTTCAGAAACACGAATGTAGCCTTCAACACCCTCTACAATCTCAAGTGTAGCACCTTTTGCGTCAACTGCAGTAACAGTTGCTTTAACTAGGATGCCTTTCTTGTTGTCTGCAACGAATGCATTGAACGGGTCATTTTCCATTTGCTTAACGCCAAGAGAAATACGCTCACGCTCTGCATCAACTGCAAGAACTACTGCAGAGATTTCATCGCCTTTCTTATAATCACGTACCGCATCTTCTCCTGCAACATTCCAAGAGATATCAGATAGGTGAACAAGACCGTCGATGCCGCCGTCAAGACCGATGAAGATACCAAAGTCAGTGATAGACTTGATCTTACCAGTTACTTTATCGCCTTTAGCTTGCGCTTCAGCGAATGACTGCCAAGGATTAGCTTTACATTGTTTCAGGCCAAGAGAAATACGACGACGTTCTTCGTCAATCTCAAGAACCATAACTTCAGCTTCGTCGCCTACGTTAACTACTTTAGATGGGTGGATGTTTTTATTCGTCCAATCCATTTCTGAAACGTGAACTAGACCTTCAACGCCTTCTTCGATTTCCACGAAGCAGCCGTAATCAGTAAGGTTAGTAACACGACCAGTTAGTTTGTGACCTTCTGGGTAACGCTTAGCGATTGCTACCCATGGATCTTCGCCAAGTTGCTTAAGACCTAGAGATACACGAGTACGCTCACGGTCGAACTTAAGAACTTTAACTAGGATTTCGTCACCTACGTTTACGATCTCAGATGGGTGCTTAACACGCTTCCAAGCCATATCAGTAATGTGAAGTAGGCCATCTACACCGCCAAGGTCAACGAATGCACCGTAGTCAGTAAGGTTCTTAACGATACCTTTAACTTCGCTACCTTCTTGAAGAGTTTCAAGAAGTTCGTCACGCTCAACACTGTTTTCAGATTCGATAACAGCACGGCGAGAAACAACAACGTTGTTACGTTTTTGATCTAGCTTAATTACTTTAAACTCTAGCTCTTTGTTCTCTAGGTGAGCAGTGTCGCGGATTGGGCGAACATCTACTAGTGAACCAGGTAGGAACGCACGGATACCGTTAAGTTCTACTGTGAAACCACCTTTAACTTTACCGTTAATGATACCAATAACAGTTTCAGCTTCTTCGTATGCTTTTTCAAGAACGATCCAAGCTTCGTGACGCTTAGCTTTCTCACGAGAAAGTTGAGTTTCACCAAAGCCATCTTCAACAGCGTCTAGTGCTACGTCGATTTCTGAGCCAATTTCAACTTCAAGTTCGCCAGCAGCGTTCTTGAATTGCTCTGCTGGGATAGCAGATTCTGATTTTAGGCCAGCATCAACAAGAACAAAGCCGTTCTCGATTGCTACAACAGTACCTTTAACAATGGTACCTGGGCGAAATTCTAGTTCGTTTAGAGACTCTTCAAAGAGTTGAGCGAAAGATTCAGTCATTAATTTGATCTTCAATTATTAAACTTCCACGGGCATCCTACCGCGTGGGGTTGATAAAATAGCCAGTCATCATCCTTGCGACCGACCTCCTATTGCCTCTTACATTAAGACAATTTAGATTCGATATATTCAAGCGCTTGCGCTACCACTTCTTCAATAGAAAGTGATGTAGAATCAAGCACTAATGCGTCATCAGCAGGACGTAGCGGAGCCACCGCACGGTTGCGGTCTCTATCATCGCGTTCCTGTATCTCACGCAAAAGGTGGTCAAATTTAACACTTAACCCCTTATCTTGCAACTGCTTAAGGCGTCTAGTTGCCCTTTCTTCAGCCGTTGCATCTAAGAAAATTTTCACTTCTGCATTTGGAAAAACAACGGTTCCCATATCCCTTCCATCTGCAACCAAGCCATCTTCTGAGCTAAATGAACGTTGGCGTCGTAGTAGTGCTTCACGAACACGAGGCAGTGCCGCCACTTTTGATGCGGCTGTTCCGGTTTCTTCTTTGCGTAACTCTGAAGAAACATCTTCCCCTTCTAAGATGACCTTAACCAGATCACCATCAGCAATAAATTGAACATCTAGATGAGTCGCTAGAGGAACGAGTGCCTCTTCTGATTCCGTATCGACACCATGATGAATAGCGGCAAGAGCAAGTACTCGGTAAATAGCGCCTGAATCTAATAAGTTAAAGCCTAATTTCTTAGCCAACAACATACATAGCGTGCCTTTACCAGCTCCGCTTGGTCCATCAACGGTTACGACCGGTGTATTTGAGGACATCTGTTACTCCAATTTGATTTTTTAGCCATTCTATTAAATATAACGCCGTTTTATCGGCGGCATATTATAAGTTGAAATGAGATTAGGAGCGAGAAAAGAAAGTCGAAAAGTTAAAACTTAATCAAATTTCCACTTTTGGAATGAGATATTTAATATGCCCACTAGCAAGATTTAGCGCCTGAGACATTGTGTAATCAAATGTAACACTGACAGAGTGGTTACTACTCATCAGTGTTACATTTTAATGGCCTAACTATCAGATAGAAGATAACTATTTAACAATAAGACCGACCTTAAACAATGGGTTTTTGGCCACGAGATAACCACTTCATTAACAAGCGATCTGCCGCTTCTGCTCCAATACCTGCTAATTTATCTGCCATTTTTTTCTTTTGTACGTAACGGACAGAAAGCACCGTTTTTTCTTGGCATGCATTGACAACAATGTCGTCAGAAGTGCTAATTTCATCCACTAACCCCAACTCTTGGGCTTTAGTACCAAACCAATGTTCACCAGTTGCTACTTTTTCTACATCCAGTGCAGGACGACGTTGATGAATAAAATCTTTGAATAAACCGTGCGTATCTTCGAGTTCTTCTTTGAATTTATCACGAGCTTTATCGGTATTTTCACCAAACATAGTTAATGTGCGCTTATATTCACCAGCAGTCAGTTGTTCAAATTCGATATTATGCTTTTTCAATAATTTATTAAAATTAGGTAACTGAGCAATTACACCAATAGAACCAACAATGGCAAATGGCGCGGATACAATTTTATCGCCAATACATGCCATCATATAACCGCCACTCGCGGCAACTTTATCAATAGCAATAGTCAACGGAATATCAGCGGCTTTAATACGATCTAACTGTGAAGAAGCAAGTCCATATCCATGAACCATACCTCCGCCAGACTCTAAGCGGAGTAACACTTCATCACCGGGTCTCGCGACTGATAAAATAGCACTCACTTCTTCACGTAACGAGGCGACTTCTTTTGCATCGATGCTACCATTGAAATCCAAAACGAATAAATGCGCTTCTCGGGTCGTTTCTAATGCCCCATTCTTAGCCGCTTTTTTCACTTCTTTGTTGCGTAATTTTTCTTTCTCTTTCTCTGCTTTCTTTTCTGCTTTATCGCGTTCTTTAATAAATGTACCATCATGCAGGTGATGTTCCATTAATTCGATATTATCTTTGTGTTTTTCAGTTAAATTAGTGATTTCTAATTCACCTTTCGAACCACCTTGTTTACCACCTACTGCTTTTACTACAATCAAAATAGCAATAATTGCTACCACAAAAGTTGCAATCTTGGCCAAAAACAGGCCGTAGCTCAACAAAAATTCCAATCTACTATCCCCAATCAATTCAATTCGTGTATTGTAATCACCTTGTCATGATAACCAACATTCAATAAGAAAAATAGGGATATGATAGTGGATTATTCAGTCTCAAAAGATGCACTTAAAGATAAAATCATTTTAATTACTGGCGCAGGTGCCGGAATAGGTAAGCAAGCCGCACTTAGTTATGCCGAATATGGCGCAACAGTTATTTTATTAGGCCGAACCGTTAAGAAGCTTGAACAAACTTACGATGAAATAGAGGCCGCAGGTTATGCTCAACCTGCCATTATTCCTTTGGATATGAAAGGTGCCAGTAAACAAAATTATTTAGATATGGCAGATACGATTGAGCAACAATTCGGCCGACTCGATGGCATTTTACATAATGCCAGTTTACTTGGTGTCATTAGCCCGTTTGATCAAATAGGTGAAGATACTTTTGATGATGTAATGCAAGTAAATGTCAAAGCCCAGTTTTTAATGACTCAAGCTTTATTGCCTTTGTTACACAAATCTGAAGATGCTCGAATTATTTATACTTCTTCGACTGTTGGTCATCAAGGGCGTGCTTTTTGGGGCGCATATTCAATCTCAAAATTTGCGACCGAAGGTATGATGCAAATTTTAGCAGATGAATTAACGGATTCAGATATTAAAGTGAATGCGATTAACCCTGGGGCAACACGCACCGGAATGCGAGCTACCGCTTACCCAGCGGAAGATTCAGAGTTACTCAAAACACCTCTAGATATCATGCCATTGTATCTATATTTGATGGCTGAAGAAGGTAAAGCGGTCAATGGTCAGTGTATTGACGCACAACCAAAATAGTCCGTCGACTGGATTGCAAGTACCGCACTAGCGCTAAAGTCGTTGATTACCTTGAAGCGTTAAACACATAAAATCCCAATCGTATAAATTCGCTATACGATTGGGAAACAGTGACCACATTAATATTTAACGTGCATTATTTAATCTGTATGCAGGAGAACCTAAACCGATCAAGTTTATTATTTACAGCAAAACTACAGCGATTGGCAACATCAAAAAAAATACCGCATAGCTATAAAACCAAGCAGTATTGGCAAGATCACCGTCTAAACGATACAGCACCGTAGGAATAGTTGAAGCAAAGCCTGTCGGCATAATAGACAGTAAAATACACACTTTTGCTACCATACCGTCATATATAGACCATAAGTCGAACAAAGTAATCAGCGCTACCGCAACTAAAGGCGTTAAGATTGCTCGACAAAGCGAGACTTGAATGGCTAATTTTTTCCATTTTTCACCGCCCTTTAGATTGAAGGTTAACCCAACCGAAAACACCATAACTAAGCTACCAAGCGGAATGATATATTGGTTGATATCCGCAATGATTAATGGACGAGATAAACCACTCATATTCAGAATTAAACCAATAGAAATAGCACTAATAGCCGCCAAAAATATTGGGTCTCGCCAAAAGGCTGTTTTACCAACATTAAACTGTTCATCACTGCATTTTCTTGCGTATGGGTACAAACCACCAAAATAGATAAGCTCTTCACATAATTTATATAAAGCAACAATCGCTGCACCACTTTCCCCAAACATAAAAAAAGCACACAAATTGCCTAAAGCCCCTAGGTTATAAAATGTCGTTACAGAAATTAAAGAGGCAGATTGCTTAGGTGCAAGTTTTTTCCATTTTGTAGCACAAAAACCAACCAAAGCACCAAATAGTATGACTCCAACTCCAATTAGAGGAAGGTAAAATAATTGGGTGTCAATGTTAGGAAGTTGCCAAATAGAAGTCAGTATCGAATACGGAATAACAACCGTTAAACTAAACTTACTTAATGAAACACTGAAAGATTGGCTCAGCCCTGGATAGCGTTTTTGAAACATTAAGCCGAGATAAAAGCTAACAATGATAAGAGAAAATAATATTATTAGTTTTTGATGCATTAAGGCTCTCCTAAAAACCTGAATTCAGACAAAAGGTTAACCTATTAAATATGAGTTTTTACAAATGATAGCATATAAATATGTCATACAATACGTTATATCGCCATATAGTATGCAATGTATTGTTCATTCATCTTATGCTGTTATTTTTCTTACTTGATCCTAGTTACAAATCAAATATACTGTATATATGCACAGTATATTTGAGATGAATTATGCCAAGCGTTATTGACTTGTTACACAGCAAACATCTAATTTGGCAAGGTTCTAAACAACAAGAGCCTATCAATACTCAATCGACAGGCTATCCTGAACTGGATGCACAACTAGACGGTGGTTTCCCTATTCATGGCGTGGTAGAGATCTGCTCAGAACTAGGCATAGGCGAATTACGTTTACTGACTCCCTTTATAAAAGCATCGGGGAAAAAAAAATTAAGTGTCTTTATTAATCCACCGGCTTACTTATGTTCTGAATATTTAGATCAACAAGGGATTGATCTGCATCGTCTAATTACCATTTTCCCTAAAACAGAAAAAGAAGCACTTTGGGCAACCGAACAGAGCCTAAAAAGTGGTTGTTGTAGCAGTGTTATTCTCTGGCATCCTTGTTTACAAGTACATCAAGCAAGACGTTTACAAGTTGCCAGTGAAACTGGCCAATGCCTTAATTTTTTATTTAAAACAGAACGGCACGAACAGGTAAGTTTACCTATTTCACTTACTATGCAGTTGCAGGCAGAAGAATCTGGAATACAAGCCACTATTCACAAGCGTAAAGGAGGTTGGAAAAAATCGACCTTTTCTATCGATATGAGTCATAAGTGGGCGTACCTAAGGCAACAAGCGAAATCGTTACCAACATCTATACCGACTAAAAAGCAAGACAACATCGCCCTATTTCCATCACAAAGACGGGGATAAAGATGATTCTTTGGCTCTATCTTCATTTTCCTAAATTGCAACTCGATACGCTTTTTTCTCAAGTAGATAATCAGCCTATTGCTATTTTGCACCATAATGAATTAGTTCAATTAAACCAACTAGCACAAGATTCAGGTTTAAAATTGGGCATGGGTTTAGGCTCTGCCGCTTCTTTTTGTCACGATCTACAGGTCCATCCTTATAAACCCGAAATTGAAGAAAAAAAATTATTAGAGATAGCCCACTGGCTATACATCACAACCGCTGATATTTCTTTGTCTCCGCCTTGCGGGCTACTGCTAAAAGTTACCAGCATGTTGTCTCTTTATGACGACTTAAATAGCTACTGGCAAGAAATTAAAAATGTATTAGATCAACTGAATGTGAAGTATGATTTTTCAACTGGTTATTCACCTTATTCGGCTCGTTTATTAGCACAGGTCGGCTTTAATCAAGTGACTTCAGATAGGCAAATACTTGAAGCGCATTTGAAAAAGTATCCTTTACAAGCCACTGAATTAAGCAATAAGGATATTGAAAAACTCAATAGGGTCGGCGTTCGGCAACTTGGCGATCTTCTCAAATTAGACAGTTCAGAACTCGCTCGGCGGTTTGATATTCAATTGGTCAATTATATTGGTCAACTCTCGGGACGCTTTAAACATTTGGTCGAATTCTATTATCCACCAGAATCCTTTAGCCGCTACTTAGATCTGCTTTATGAAATAGAAAATATCCAATGGGTGAGCAAACCACTGCAAACCTTATTGATTCAATTAGAAAACTTTCTCAAATTAAGAAACCTGGTTGCTTATGAAATAACCTTAACACTTCATCAACGCGATAAAGATCAAGAAGAGCAAAGCGTCATTTTCACTTCCGCACGAGGTGATTACTTAGCCAGTAAATGGCACGAATTAAGTCAACTAACTTTAGAGTCGGTACAACTCGCGTCACCAATTATTGCGATGACTTTAGATGCTAACCGAGTCGCACAAGCCCAAACAGAAGAACGTGATTTATTTGATGGAACAACAGGAAAATTATCGGCCCTTGAACTGGTTTCTCTATTACAAGCCAAGTTAGGTAAGCAATCGGTTCAGGGCATCACTCTCACTTCTGATCCAAGACCAGAACGAAGCACTCAATTGTGTCCACCTTTGCAGCCTCATAAAACGAGCAAGCACACAAAGCAAATAAGGCCTAGCCTACTGCTGCCTATTCCAACTCCTTTACAAGAAAAAGTTTCTATTATTTACGGACCAGAAAGGCTAGCAACCGGTTGGTGGGATGGTAATGAAGTCATACGAGATTATTTCATTGCCAGAAGCGTAACAGGCAAAATCTTGTGGATTTTTAAAACACCAACAAAGCAATGGTTTATACATGGAGTATTTAGCTAAATGAAAAAAGCAAATATCAACTATGCTGAGCTATTTTGTCAAAGCAATTTCTCTTTTCTGACAGGTGCGTCTCATCCCGAAGAATTGGTCTTGCAAGCCAATTTTCTCGGTTATTCGGCTATTGCTATTACAGATGAGTGTTCCGTAGCAGGAGTTGTGCGTGCTTTTCGAACCATAAGGGAGCAAGAACTTAATATTAAGTTGATCATTGGCAGCATGTTCTGGCTTAACTCTGAATGCCAAATTATCTTATTGAGCCCAACTCTCAGCGCCTATACTGAGTTATGCAGAGTGATAACCAACGCCCGAAAACGCAGCGAAAAAGGACAATATAACTTATCAGAGTGGGATATTATGTCGCTGTCTCATTGTTATATTGTCTGGTTGCCTAAAGGCAAACCTAGCGATCAATATTGGGGTGACTGGCTAGCCAAACACCACCCTCAGCGGGTTTGGCTTGGCTTTCAACGCCACTTAAAAAGTACCGATCAAAGCTACCTTGAACACTGCCAATACTTGGCTCAAACATTGGATCTTAAAATCACGGCTTGTGGTGGTGTCCTTATGCACAATGTCACTCGCTTGCCCTTGCAGCATACGCTCACCGCAATCCGAGAAAAGCGTCCTATTACCAGCATTAAACAGCAACTAATTAGTAATACTGAGCAAAGCTTACGTACTCTCGATAAATTAGCCACTATTTTTAACCCGGAATGGTTACAAGAGTCATATCAACTTGCTCAAACATGCCGCTTTAGTCTCAATGAATTGTGTTATCAGTACCCATCGGAACTTGTCCCTAAAGGACACACACCGATGAGTTACTTAAGGTTGTTAGTTAAAAAAGGAAAAAAAGTTCGCTTTCCCAATGGCGTTGATCCTGAAATACAAAACACAATAGATAAAGAATTACACTTAATTGAAGAGATGAAGTACCCGTTCTATTTTTTAACTATTCATGACATTGTCATGTTTGCTAAAAGTCAGCGTATCCTCTATCAGGGTCGTGGTTCTGCAGCAAATTCAGTTGTATGTTATTGCTTAGAAATTACCTCAGTCGATCCACGGAAAATCTCGGTACTTTTTGAACGGTTCATCAGCAAAGAGCGAGATGAGCCACCTGATATCGATGTTGATTTTGAACATGAACGACGCGAAGAAGTGATTCAATATATTTATCAAAAATATGGTAGAGAACGAGCCGCTTTAGCCGCAACGGTCATTAGCTATCGCTATAAAAGTGCGGTACGAGATGTAGGCAAAGCGTTGGGTTTATCTGAAACTCAGCTCGATTTTTTTATTAAAAATACTCATCGTCGCGATCGAAGTCTTGGCTGGCAAGCTCAGCTTACTGAGCTTGGTTTAAAACCTGAATCGTTGAAAGGCCAACAGTTTATACAGTTAGTCGATGAAATTATCGGTTTCCCTCGCCATTTATCGCAACATGTAGGTGGGTTTATCATATCTTCAGGTCCATTATACGAGCTCGTTCCAATAGAAAATGCCTCGATGCCAGACAGAACCGTTATCCAGTGGGACAAAGATGACTTAGAGACACTAAAATTATTAAAAGTAGACGTATTAGCATTAGGGATGCTTAGCGCTATAAGAAAATGTTTCAACCTAATTGAAAAAACCGAACAACGGCAATTATCCATTGCAGATATCAGCCGAATGCAAGATGATCCAAATGTCTACGCCATGCTACAAAGAGCCGATACGGTAGGTGTTTTTCAAATTGAATCTCGAGCGCAAATGAGTATGTTACCTCGATTAAAACCACGCTGTTATTATGATCTGGTCATTCAAATTGCCATTGTACGTCCCGGGCCAATTCAAGGTGATATGGTTCATCCATTTTTAAAACGACGTGATGGTATTGAAGCGATCACCTACCCTTCAGAACAAGTAAGACAAGTCCTTGAGCGCACAATGGGTGTGCCCATATTTCAGGAACAAGTGATAAAGCTGGCTATGGTAGCAGCCGGTTTTAGCGGTGGAGAAGCTGATCAATTACGACGAGCAATGGCGGCGTGGAAAAAAAACGGTGACGTATTCAAATTCAAACATAAACTGATTAATGGCATGCTAGATAGAGGTTATGATGCAAAATTCGCAGAACGTATTTTTGAACAAATTTGTGGTTTTGGCGAATATGGATTTCCTGAAAGTCATTCGGCTTCTTTTGCTATTTTAGCTTACTGTTCTGCTTGGCTAAAATATTATTATCCTGAAATTTTTTATACCTCGATTCTAAATAGCTTACCGATGGGGTTTTATAGCCCTTCTCAACTGATACAAGATGCAAGGCGACATCACATCGAAATTTTGCCTATATGTGTTAATCAATCTCAATACGATCACACAATAGTAGAAGATAAAAAATCAAACACCAAACGTTACGCTCTGCGCCTTGGCCTACGTTTGGTGCGCGGTTTATCTAAAAAAGCAGCAATACAACTTGCCAATAATCGCCCTGACAATGGCTATCAAAGCAGTGGACAGCTAAAAAGAATGGGGATAAATAAAAAAGATATTTCTGCCTTAGCTTCTGCTAATAGCTTAAATTTCTTTTCTGACCATCAACTAAAGGCTTGTGCTGATGATCGATTAATCTCTTGTGCTAATGACAGATATAGCAGCCGTTGGAGCGTTATGGACTCAATACAAGATTATCCGCTATTTCAATCTCTGGTTGAGGAAACGCAAACGTTTCAGCACAAGGAAAACGCTTTTGAAACTCTCGCTGAAGACTATGCGGCAACAGGTTTATCATTAGCTAAACATCCAATTACCTTATTAGCAGAAAAAGGGCTGCTAGGTTGTTTTACTCGACAAACCGAACTACTCAATAAACCACATAAATCATTAGTGACCGTTGCAGGTGTAGTCACCGGTCGTCAATCTCCCAGTACAGCAGCAGGTGTTACTTTTTTTACTCTGGAAGACGACACAGGTAACGTCAATGTGGTGGTCTGGTCCGCCACTGCTAGAGCTCAAAAAAACGCTTATTTAACAGCGAATATATTAAAAGTGAAAGGGATATTAGAGCACGATGGTAAAGTTACCCATGTCATTGCTGGCAAGCTAATCGATCTAAGTGGCTGTGTGGAAACGCTCTGCAATCAGAAAATCCACACAAAGTCACGTAATTTCCATTAGTGATAATTACGTGAGAATCTGCTTCATTCTTTCTTGCGCAACTTCAACTAAAAGGTCTGGTTGAAATTTAGAAATAAAGCGGTCACAACCAACTTTTTCAACCATTGCGTCATTAAAACTTCCGCTAAGTGAAGTATTCAAGGTAATAAATAAATCTCTCATTGAAGGGTCATTGCGCACTTCATAAGTTAATCGATAACCATCCATTTCTGGCATTTCGGCATCAGTGATCATCATCATTAACTCTTGGGTGATCTCTTTACCCTCATCTCGCCACTTTCGCAATAACGTTAGTGCTTCTAACCCATCACCACATTCAATAATATTTAATCCGAGCTGCTGTAAAGTGCCTTTAATTTGACCTCTAGCCGTCGCCGAATCATCAACAATAAGAACGGTTCTTCCTGCCATTTGTGCAGTAAGATTTTCATCCAGAACACCGTCACTGATTGATATATCGTAATCAATAATCTGAGCTAGTACTTTTTCCACATCAATGATTTCAACAATTTTTGTCTTACCTTCATCTTCCAACTGGGTAATCGCGGTTAAATAATTAGATTTACCTGCTGTTTTAGGTGGTGGAGCAATATTGCTCCATGTAGTATTAACAATATTACGTACTTGTCCGACCAAAAACCCTTGGATACTGCGATTATATTCAGTAATAATTAGGTTTTGTTCTTCATCTGGATGCATCGGTTTAAAACCAATCGCTGCTCGCAAATCAATAATTGGCACTGACTCTCCTCGCAAAGATGCCACTCCTATTACACTGGCATCAGCGCCTGGTATTTTAGCCATAGGTGGAACTTTAAGGACTTCTTTTACTTTAAATACATTAATAGCAAATAGTTGATAGCGACTTAATTTAAACAGCAATAATTCAAGTCGGTTTTCACCCACTAGATTGGTTCTCTGATCTACGCTATTAAGGATTCCAGACATACAGTTTTCCACTAATTTAAGGTGAGACTTTTATAAAGCTTAAACCCAAAAGTGGGCGACTACAATTGATCATTATCGAAGACTTAACCATCAACCATTTTCATTAATAACTGACCATCATACAAAGCCTGCCTAATTAAAGCGGCACCAGGCATGGTTGCTTGTTTATAAAAACGACTTTCTACAATTTCTAGGTTAACTCGATAATCGGAAAAACTTTGATTCTTCACTACCGCTTCAATCGCTGGGTAAAGAATTGATTTGGCTTGATTGATTACGCCACCAATAATTACTTTTTCTGGATTAAATAAATTGATAACGATAGATATAGCAGAACCAAGATAAGAGCCTAACTTCTCAACCACCTCTACTGCTAATGGATCCCCGTCCGCAGCCGCAGAACAAATAGATTCAATCGTTACGTGTTCGATATCAATTATAGACTGTTCACCAGCTTGCAAGCGCGTAGTTACTTGTTCTCTTATTGCCTGAGAGCTTGCTACCGTTTCCAAACATCCTCTATTACCACAATGGCAAAGCGATCCATTAGGATCAATTTGAATATGGCCGAGTTCTCCAATATTACCATGTCGACCTTGTAACAGACGTCCACCCAGAATAATACCGGCTTCAACACCGTGGTGAATTGAAATCAATGCCGAATTATCGTTTACTTGAGAGTTGCCAAATAATTTTTCTGCTAACGCCCATGCACGGGTATCGTTAGCAATAAATACCGGTAGGCCAGTTGACTGATACATTGCTGGGCCGAGAGGAAGGTTTTTGACATTATAGTGTGGCATCTTAATGACAATGCCTTGTTCTGAATTAACTAAGCCGGGTAATGTCACTGCAATGCTCGTTACTCGGCTTAATTGATCGGCATAAGTTTGAAAAAATTCTTCTGTTTCATGCAACAAACGAGCAAGCACGTCATCTTGTTCTACTTCATGAATATCGATCTTTGTATCGATTAATACCGAACCACCTAGTTCATGCAAGGCAATAGTCAGGTACCCCCGCCCTAGCCGCATAGAAACAAACTGCCAATCTTCATTATCCGTTTGTAACCCTACAGCTGGCCGACCACGACTGGTCGCTTCCTGAACAATGGTTTCATGAATAATATGTGCATCAATTAACTCTCGAGTAATTTTAGTAATACTCGCAGGTGCTAATCGGCTTGTTTTCGACAAATCAATACGGGATATTGGACCGAGTTCATCGATTAATTTATACACACGTCCAGCATTGACCTGTTTAATATGGTCAATATGGCCTGGTTGAGCCATGTACATTTGAAACTCCAAAATGACACAATTAAGTTAATTTTCTATTTACGCAATACCGACCATCTACTCAGTCGTTCACTATCTATCGCGCGCAAATCACATTTAACCCAAAAATCAGACAAAAATATATTTCACTGTTCAAAATAATTGATCTCACGCAGACTGTCCAATCACAATATGCCGATAAGACTGCATAAATGATACCTACCTTCCATTGCAATAAAAAAATTGTTCGATTCAAATAGCATTACAAGGTGAAAAATACACAAGAAAACCGAATTAAAGTAACTCGCGTAGTGGCTTAAAAAACACTATATGATCATAAAGATATTACCTTGAACAGGTATTATATCGGGGATTTACGCAAACATTAAAACAAAGATAGATGCAGAACGAATCAAAACTGCCAAGAGTATGAGTAACAAAGCTGGCTTTAAAGGCTGCACTGTAAACATGACAAGTCAACGACTCTTAATAATAGGGTTTGATACTGAATGTCACCTTAACTTACATCATCATATCACTACTCTAAATATCCCGTTTTGATCTCATCCTTGAGCAATCAAAATCAAACAATGACTAAGTACTTTACCTAATTTTAACTCAATTCTATTCGTTTCATCACTGATGCTCTAAATTAAACAGTACACAATTAAGAAATAAATACAATTGAGTGTATAAAACTACCCAGCAAAAATAACTCTGTAAGAAAATTAATGTGTCACAGCCACAAAGCTACAAAAAAGAATAATAGCGTAAGAAACTGAAACAATTGATAGTGCCATTTTCATGTTGTATTCCATAAAATACCTCTCCATTAAAGCTAATAAATTTAACTGTACAATACACAAGGTTAATAGTCTCAAGAAACTCTTACTATAGCCAATAATTATTTGTACCATTATCACAAGAGACGACCACTTTCAGTCAATGGTAAAAATATTGAATATAGCGTTAAATAGTGACATATAAGCAATATTATTATGTATATTGCATATTTTTCAGTCATAGTCACTTTAAAATATATTAGAAAAATAATCTGCTAAAAAAGAATATATTAGTTATATAAACTAATTAACTTCAACAATACGACTTATCCATCCATTTATTTTTCATTTTAGCAACTTTAAAACCAAAAAAAATAACATCTGTAACAACCCATATCTATTGATTTACGGTATCAATCTCTGTACTCTCCGTCATCACGCGTAGCTGATTATTTCAGATTTCGCAAACACACATCACAATATAAAGAATAATATTCTAAGATTTACCCTTGATAACAAAATAAAAAGCCAAGTATTTAAAAATCACACTAATTTGCAGCTACATAATTACAAAATTCAAAGTGAATAATATCGAATATCTTTAAGGTGTCATTTTAAACAAGAGTAAATGCTTCATAACTTAGAATACCGTAACAAAGGAGTAACTATGAAGCGTGAACAATGGGGATCCCGCGCAGGATTTATTCTTGCCGCAGTTGGATCGGCTATCGGCCTTGGAAACATCTGGCGTTTTCCTTATATGGCTTACGAAAATGGTGGTGGCGCATTTTTAATTCCTTACCTTTTTGCCATGATCACCGCTGGTATTCCATTTATGATCCTAGAATTTAGTATGGGACAGAGAAATCGAGCTTCAGCACCTATAACTTTAGCTCGTATCAATGCAAAATTCGAATGGTTAGGTTGGTTCCAAATCGGTATCGCAGCGAGTATTGCTGTTTATTACGTTGCTGTAATTGGATGGGCAATTTCCTACTTTAGTATGTCATTCACTCAAGAATGGGGGGCGGATACCAATGCCTTTTTCTTCAGCGAATATTTAGGATTAGGTGACAACTCACCAACTAACCTTGGTGGAATGAGATGGGGTATTGCTGGCTCGATGCTAATCGCTTGGGCAATAACTTATGCAGCGATCGCTGGTGGTGTTAAAGCAGGTATCGAACGCGCTGCAAAAATAATGATGCCAGTACTATTTATTATGGTACTTGGACTTATCGCTCGCATGATATTTTTACCAGGTGCCGTCGACGGTATTAACTACTTATTCCAACCGGACTTTAGCAAAATCTTAGATATGAAAGTTTGGGCTGCAGCTTATGGTCAAATTTTCTTCACTCTAAGTATTGGTTTTGCAATTATGCTGGCCTATTCAAGCTATCTACCAGAGAAATCTGATATTAATAACAATGCCTTTATGACAGTGTTGATTAACTGTGGTTTCTCTATTCTGGCAGGTGTAATGATTTTCTCTGTTCTTGGCTACATGGCTGCAGAACAAGGTAAACCTATAACAGAAGTCGTGAGCGCTGGTGTTGGTCTTGCGTTTGTAACATTACCTGCAGCGATTAACTTATTACCGGCTCCTTATATCCTTGGTCCGCTATTTTTCCTTGCACTTGTAGTCGCAGGTTTAAGCTCGCAGATATCTATTATGGAAGCGGTTGTTTCATCTGTAATCGACAAGCTTAACTGGTCACGGAAAAAAGCCGCTACTATCGTCTGTGGCGTAGGTATGCTTATCTCGATGGCATTTGCAACTAATGGCGGTTTGTTATTACTCGACCTAGTCGATCACTTTGTTAATAACGTGGGTATTTTAACCAGCTGTTTGATCGAAATTGTATTAATGGCTTGGTTAGTTAAACTGGCTGATGTTCGCCAATATGTTAATAAGGTCTCTGATTTTACTATCGCAGGTTGGTTTGAATTATGCCTACGCTTTATTACCCCACTTGCGTTGGCGCTTATTGTTTATACTAAATTTACCCACTTAATTGCCGAAGGTTATGGTGGCTATGCTCAGTATGAACTTATGACTCTTGGTTGGGGATTAATTGCTCTTCTCGCTATTGTAGGCATTATTATCAATGTGGTTAGTAAGCCACAACAATCGAATCAAAAGGAAGCGTAACATGACAACTGGTGCAATTATTATGATGATTTTTGGCCTAGGTTTCACTTGGGGTGGTGCGGCTATTTGTATTAAAAAGGCGATGGACAATAACAAGAAATAATGTTGTTATCTAACCTATAAGCTATTTAACAGCCAGTTATTTAGCAAAAAATGCGAGTAAAAAAATGGCCACTAGATGATTTTCAACTAGTGGCCATTTTTAATATCGTGACTCAATCAGTTTATCTGATAAATAACTCATGAAAATTACGTGTAGTTTTTTCCGCAACCTCGGTCAATGAGATCCCCTTTAGTTGCGCAATATACTGAGCAACTTCTACCACATAAGCGGGTTGATTTTCTTTACCTCTATGCGGTACTGGTGCTAAATAAGGCGAATCTGTTTCTATTAGTAACCTGTCTAATGGCAACTCTTTAACCACTTGCTTTAATTCTAAGGCTTGCTTAAATGTCACAATACCTGAAATAGAAATATAGAAACCTAAAGCCATTGCGTTTTCAGCAAATTCTAGGTCTTCGGTAAAACAGTGAATCACACCACCACACTTTTCTGCATGACCTGCACGCAATATTGATAACGTATCAACTCTTGCATCACGAGTATGAATAATCAGAGGCTTATTCAATTCAACCGCCAATTCAACATGTTGTTCAAATCGTTCGGTTTGTAGCGGCTTTGTCTCTGGTTGGTAATGATAATCTAACCCTGTTTCGCCAATAGCGACCACCTTAGGATTATTAGCGTATTGTTTGAGCAAATCTAAACTAAAAGGGCTTTCTACATCCAGTGGGTGTACACCGCAAGATGCATGAATATGATCGTATGTTTTAATCATTTCGATCATAGCTGGAAATGCATCGAGAGTAACACCAACAGAAAGCAACTCGGTCACCTTTGCTTGCGCTGCCTTGGCAACTACATCTTGGACGCCATCATGTAAATCAAGATAATTAAGTTTATCTAAATGACAATGTGAATCTACGAACATATAGCCTCTTGAAGTTCTACCAACCATCGAATAAACAGTAATTCTGCGTTCAAACCAGAAGCGCGTTCGATCTGATCTCTGGTGGCATTAATTGATAACATCGCTTGATAAGCGACATTGTATGGAATAAGTTGCGATAGAGCTTCACTTTGTTCACAAAATACGGGGGGTTGTGAAGAGAGTCCTTGTGAAGCAGGCTCTTTACCGCTAAGCCCAAAGTGTACTTTCTGAATATCACTCATTAACACGGCAATCCATTTCAAACTTTCGATAGGATTCGCTTGAATGGTTAACCAAACCGCTCGATAATCAACAGTCTTGGTACTTAAAAATGTAGTTAAAGCCAACTCTATTTTTTGAAAATCGCTATATTTATCTTGCTCAAAAAATTCCAGAGCTTTCAATGGCGCTCCGTTACACAGTCTAATGCCAACTGGATTACACACTTTATCGGTTTGGGTTAATAACCACTGAAAAGTACTTTCTAATGTTGGTTCGGCAAGTGACCATTTTTGACAACGACTGGTGATAGTCGGTAATAAGTTTCGATTATTATTCGCGATCAATATGAACACACAATCTTCTGCTGGTGATTCTAGTGTTTTCAATAAAGCGTTAGAGGCCGACTCATTCATCGTTTCAGCAGGATGAATAACAATAACTCGCTTTCCTCCCAACTGAGAGGACTCTATCGCCCATTGGTTGCAACGGCGAATTTGCTCAACAGTGATTGGCTTTCCTTCTTTCTCTGCGGTCACCCAGTGAATATCAGGATGATTTCCTGATTGAGCGAGCTCACATGAATGACAAAAACCACAAGGCTCACTGTTTGAATGACTGCAAACAAGGGTATGCACAAAAAGTTTAACTAATTGATTCACTCCACTGCCTTGCGGAGCACTACATAGTAATGCTCCTGAAACTCGTTCGGTCTCACTCAAAGCTTGCCATTTTGCCCACATAGGCTGTAACCAAGGGTACATATCGTGCATTGTCTACCTATTTAGCCACTCAACAAGCTCGGTGGTAATACTCGCTTGAACTTGCTGAATATTATCACTCGCGTCAATAATGATAATGCTGTCATCTTCATTAGCTAATTCTAAATAACGAGCTCTTGAACGTTCAAAAAAACTGATACCATTTCTTTCTATTCTATCTAACTCGCCACGACCTCTGGCTCTTTCTAATCCCAAGCGCGGATCTAAATCCAGATACAGAGTTAGATCGGGCTTAAAATCCCCTAACGTGACTTTTTTTAAGCTTTGCATCGTCGCCAAGGGTATTTGTCTACCGCCACCTTGGTACGCTTGAGATGATAGATCATGGCGATCACCTACCACCCATTGACCTTGCTGCAATGCAGGTTTTATTACGTTTTCAACTAATTGAACACGAGCGGCGTACATTAACAGTAGTTCCGTCATATCTTGAAGCACTTCTCCTTCATGCTCCTCTTTTACCAAGGCTCGCATTTTTTCCGCTAACACTGTCCCACCTGGCTCTCTGGTATTAACTATTGAGTGAATACCCTGTTCTTTCAATACTTGTTCAATTGCAGCAATAGCGGTGCTTTTGCCTGCACCTTCTAACCCTTCAACGACAATAAACTTTGCTTTATTCATTATTTCTTTCTTAATTCTCTTAGGTAATTTTGTACTGCTCGATTGTGCTGCTTCAAGTTTTTAGAAAAAACGTGCCCACCTTTACCACTGGCAACAAAATAAAGATAGCTGGTATTCTCAGGGTTAAGTGCAGCATGAATAGACGCTTCACCAGCCATCGCTATTGGCGTTGGAGGTAAACCATTAATGGTATAAGTATTATATGGTGTCGGTGTTTTTAAATCTTTTTTGCGGATATTTCCAGTATATTTGTCACCCATACCATAAATAACGGTTGGATCAGTTTGCAAACGCATACGGCGATTCAACCTATTAATAAACACCGATGCAACGGTTTTTCGTTCGCTTTCTAGCGCCGTCTCTTTCTCTATAATTGAAGCAAGAATAAGTGCTTCATAAGGCGTTTTTAACGGAAGATCTTTTTGTCGATTTGCCCATTCACGATCTAATACGTGATTTAGGTTGTTATGCGCGCGAGCAAGAATATCGAGATCAGACATACCCGCAGTATAATGATAGGTTTCAGCTAAAAATAACCCTTCTAATTTTTTAATTCCTGAATTTAAATCTGAGCCAATTGCTAATTGATCGGCAATATCAGACTCTGTGAGATCAGTGGTTTTATGAGTTAAGGAATCAGCTTGTGACAAAATAGAACGCCATTCAGAAAAACGGCTGCCTTCAACAAACGTAATAGCAAATTGGTGCTCTTTGCCTGTTGAGATAAAAATTAGAGCATCACTAAAAGACATATCAGGTTGAATCATAAACGTACCAGCTTTAACGTTTTTTAATTCCGGCCTAAATCGAGTTATCAGCTTGATAAAAGGACTAGGGGTCACCCAACCTTTAGATTCAAATTGACGTAAAACACTACGAAAACTGCTTCCAGCATCAATAGTAATAGTCTCGGGTTCAGTAAGTGTTATGACTTGATCCGCATAAATATCAATTTGATTTTTAATGTAAAAATAACCACCTGCCGCAGCAGCTATGGCAATGAGTAGTAAAATAAACAGCTTTTTAATCACGAATTCAAACTCTCCTGAATACGTCGTGTAAACGCACCTATACTAAAATGAAAATTATCAATTCGAGTCACCGGAGCGACACCTATTATTGCGTTAGTCATGAATACTTCTTCAGCGCTTTGTAAATGTTCGAAATAAAAATCGTCTACCACAGTAGTAATATTGAACAGTTTAGCTTGTGCTAACACTGTTTTTCGAATAATTCCAGCCACACCACAGTTACTTAGGCTTGGTGTATAAAGGATGTCCTGCTTAATCCAAAATAAATTAGCCATTGTCGTTTCAACCACATGGTTATTAATATCCATAACCACACCGTCTTGTAAACCTGATTGTTCAAGCTCTTGTTTTAACAACACTTGTTCTAATCTATTATTATGCTTATGCCCTGCAAGTAGAGGCATTAAACCTAATTTCAACTCACATACACCAAGTTGTACACCTTCTTTCTTCCAACTAAAATAGTGTTGTGGATAAGAAAAATGGCTTACGGTAACGGTCGGAGTATCAATTCCTTTAGAGCTATACCCTCGACCACCAGAACCACGACTAATGTGTAATTTCAAGCCTGCATAAGGTTCATCTAGTGACGCCAAGTTTAACCACTCGCTCACTTGTTGCCAATTTGGCTGAGTTATTCCTAATCGTTGCAAACATGCCTGCATTCGCTCTAGATGTAAATCCCATCGAATAAGCTTACCTTGTTTGGTAAGAATGGTAGTAAAACAACCATCTCCATACTGAAAAGACCGATCGGAAAGTGATATTGTTGACGCTGGTTGGCCATTAACCCAAAACATCTCACACCCTAGCTATAAAAATTTAGTCAAAAAAAACGGCTTAATGCTAAGCATTAAGCCGCCGTTAAAACAGTTTAATCGACTATGAGATCTTTTTAAAGATAAGTGAGCCGTTTGTTCCACCAAAGCCAAACGAGTTACATAACGCATACTCAATATCAACTTTACGCGCCGTATGTGGAACCAAATCGAGATCGCAACCTTCATCAGGATTATCTAGATTTATGGTTGGCGGTACCATTTGATCGACTAACGCCATTGCGGTAACTATCGCTTCCACTGAGCCAGCAGCACCAAGTAAATGACCGGTCATTGATTTAGTTGACGATACAAGTACTTGCTTAGCGCCAGCTTCGCCAAGTGCGCGTTTCACACCTCTTAGCTCGGCAACGTCACCAGCTGGCGTAGATGTACCATGAGCATTAATATAACCAATTTGCTCTCCTGTTACGCCTGCATCACGCATAGCGGCTTCCATTGCTAGTGCACCACCTGAACCATCTGCACTTGGGGATGTCATATGATAAGCATCCCCACTCATGCCAAAGCCAACGAGTTCGCAATATATTTTTGCGCCACGAGCTTTAGCATGTTCATATTCTTCTAGTACCATCATGCCAGCACCATCACCTAGAACAAAGCCATCGCGGTCTTTATCCCAAGGACGTGAAGCTTTAGCCGGCTCATCATTACGAGTAGATAGCGCTTTAGCGGCAGCAAAGCCTCCCATACCTAAAGGTGTAGAAGCTTTCTCTGCCCCACCGGCCACCATGGCTTCCGCATCGCCATAAGCGATCATACGAGCAGCGTGACCTATATTATGTAATCCAGTAGTACAAGCAGTAGAAATAGCAATATTTGGGCCGCGAAGGCCACGCATAATTGACAGGTTACCTGCAATCATATTGACAATAGTGGATGGCACAAAGAAAGGACTAATTTTACGAGGTCCTCTCTCGGTCAGCATTTTATGTCCAGCTTCAATCAAGCCAAGACCACCAATACCTGAACCAATAGCCACACCAATGCGTGGCGCGTTCTCTTCGGTAGCAATCAAACCTGAATCATCAAGGGCTTGAATACCGGCAGCGATGCCGTATTGGATAAACAAATCCATCTTACGTGCATCTTTTTTAGTCATATACTCTTCGCAGTTAAAGTCTTTAACTAAACCTGCAAAACGAGTGGTAAATTCGGATGTATCAAAATGTTCGATATTAACGATACCACTTTGACCAGCTAATAGGGCTTTCCATGAAGATTCAACAGTGTTGCCTACCGGTGACAACATACCCATGCCAGTGACAACAACACGACGCTTGGACATGATACTTTTCTCCGGAATTAAATGAGTGATTGAGGAATAACGAATTGGATAAAACTCAGGCGGTCAAGGTTGACCGCCTGGGAGAGAATATTACTGAGCGCTGGTAACGTAGTCGATTGCAGCTTGAACAGTAGTGATTTTCTCGGCTTCTTCGTCTGGAATTTCAGTATCGAATTCTTCTTCTAGTGCCATTACTAGCTCAACAGTATCCAAAGAATCTGCACCTAGATCATCAACAAATGAAGCTTCATTTTTCACTTCTGCTTCATCGACACCAAGTTGTTCAATAATGATTTTCTTTACACGTTCTTCTAAGTTGCTCATTTTTTCTTTCCTTTACAGACTTCGCATTATGCGATGTTTTCCGTAGTTTATTCAAACTTTTAAAAGTTGCAAGAGTGTGATCGCTGGTCAAACCACAATTTTAATGATTTTGACCGAAAATAGATACATTTTTGACATAAATCATGCACTAAATTTAGTACAAAATTTAAATCATGTACATACCACCGTTCACATGTAATGTTTCACCAGTGATATATGCTGCATCTGGAGAAGCTAAAAATGCTACCGCTGCTGCTATTTCACGTGGATCACCTAAGCGCCCCGCAGGCACCTGAGACAATGTAGCAGCACGCTGCTCATCATTCAGTGCTTTTGTCATGTCAGTTTCAATAAACCCTGGCGCAACCGTATTAACCGTTACACCGCGTGAAGCAACTTCACGTGCCATAGACTTAGTAAAACCAATTACACCTGCTTTCGCTGCTGCATAATTAGCCTGACCTGCGTTACCCATAGTACCGACAACCGAACCGACATTAATAATACGTCCATCACGTTTTTTCATCATGCCACGCAATACCGCTTTAGACAGTCTGAAAATAGACGTTAGGTTAGTATCAATAATATCTGTCCATTCGTCATCTTTCATACGCATTAATAGATTATCACGAGTAATACCTGCATTGTTAACTAAAATATCTAAGCTACCAAATTCAGTTGTAATCGTCTTAATCAAATCCGGGATAGATTCTGGCTCTGTAACATTCAGAGCAAAACCTTTACCGTTTTCGCCAAGGTACTCACTAATTGCTGCTGCGCCACCTTCACTTGTTGCTGTACCAATTACTGTGGCACCACGTTCAACAAGAAGTTCCGCAATAGCGCGCCCAATACCGCGGCTTGCACCTGTTACTAATGCTATTTTACCTTCTAGATTGTTCATCTTTATCTCTCTTGTTACTTCGCTGCGTCTAAAGAAGCACTATCATTTACAGCTGCAGCGGTCAGCGTTTTTACAATACGCTTTGTCAAACCGGTTAAAACTTTACCTGGGCCTAATTCGTAAAGTTTCTCGATTCCATTATCACTCATTGCCTGTACACCTTCCGTCCAACGTACTGGACTGTATAGCTGACGAACAAGTGCTTGTTTAATTTTTTCAGGATCTGTTTCTGCAATCACATCGACATTATTGATGACAGGAATGACAGGAGTATTAAATTCAATCTCTTGTAATGCAATTGCTAACTTATCTGCTGCGGGTTGCATTAATGCACAATGTGACGGAACAGAAACGGGTAATGGTAAGGCACGTTTAGCACCGGCTTCCTTACATAATGCGCCTGCTCTTTCTACTGCTGCTTTATTTCCAGCAATAACAACTTGCCCCGGAGAATTAAAGTTCACCGGTGAAACAACTTCACCTTGTGCTGCAACTTCACAAGCTTTAGCAATGGACTCATCATCTAAACCAATTATGGCATACATAGCGCCAACACCGGCTGGAACGGCTTCTTGCATAAGCCTGCCACGTAATTCAACGAGTTTAATCGCTTGCTGAAAATCAATCACGCCAGCACACACTAACGCAGAATACTCACCCAAACTGTGTCCCGCTAGGTTCTCTGGCTGTGCTAAGCCTTGCTCTTGCCATACACGCCAAATAGCGACGGAAGCAGCAAGCAGTGCAGGCTGAGTGCGAAATGTTTCATTT
This sequence comes from Vibrio sp. TH_r3, assembly GCF_033101115.1. Taxonomy (NCBI): domain Bacteria; kingdom Pseudomonadati; phylum Pseudomonadota; class Gammaproteobacteria; order Vibrionales; family Vibrionaceae; genus Vibrio; species Vibrio sp. TH_r3. The sequence goes on from NZ_JAWMPW010000004.1 coordinate 112,241, forward strand.
AAGTCTTCTACAGGACCATTTTGCACCAATGACCATAAATCATAGCCTAATGTTTCAGACGCTTGAGCAAATGTCTGTTTAACAATATCAAAATTTTCACCAAGATCAGCCAACATGCCAACAGATTGCGAGCCTTGACCTGGAAATACGATAGCAAATTTGCTCATTGTTATTTTTCCTTTAAGCAATGCAGTAATAATTAAAAAGATAGGCATTTACAATGAAACTTCAAATGCCTATCCATAGAAATTGTAGTTAAAGCGAGTTTAGTAATGATCAAAACTAAAACTTAATTAATGCTGAACCCCATGTGAAACCACCACCGAACGCTTCTAGCAGAATATTCTGCCCACGTTTAATTCGCCCGTCTCTTACGGCTTCATCTAATGCAGTTGGTACCGTGGCGGCCGACGTGTTTCCATGACGATCTAACGTGATCACCACTTGTTCTAAAGGCATTGATAATTTTTTAGCGGTTGCTGATATAATTCGTAAATTAGCCTGATGAGGTACCAACCAGTCTAATTCAGATTTGTCCATATCATTGGCTTTAAGCGTCTCTTTTACTAATCGAGATAATTGGGTCACTGCGACTTTAAAAACTTCGTTACCCGCCATATGTAACCAGCTATTAATATCATCCGTGTGGGCAAATTCATTATCAATATTGGTTTCAACGACGTCAGTGTTGCTTTCGGCACTGATGCTTGGACTCGCCGACATTTTTTCGCTATTGCGGCCTGGATGTTTAAGGCTGAGTAAATCACCAAAGCGTCCATCTGCATTAATATGAGTAGACAAAATACCCGGTTCTTCACTTGCACTTACTACCACCGCACCGGCACCATCACCAAAAAGGATAATGGTTGAACGGTCAGACGGATCACACGTTTTTGATAATGTATCCGCACCAACCACTAAAATATTTTTGCACATGCCTGATTTTACATGTTGATCAGCAACAGAAAGAGCGTAAACGAATCCAGAGCACGCCGCTGCCATATCAAAAGCCGGACAATGTTTAATACCCAAATTAGCCTGGACTTGACATGCCGCCGATGGAAAAGCATGAGAACCACTGGTCGTAGCGACAATAATCATATCGATATCATCTTTGTCTATGCCAGCCATATCCAGTGCATTTTGAGACGCGATAGTCGCCATATCCGCAACAGTTTCATCCGGTGCTGAAATACGACGTTCACGGATACCCGTTCTAGTCACTATCCATTCGTCAGTTGTGCTTACCATTTTCTCTAAATCTGCGTTAGTACGCACTTGAGACGGCAGGTAGCTGCCTGTGCCTAATATTTTACTGTACATATAGACTAATAATGCCTCTCGAGTAAAACCGCTTCTAAGCGATCACTAATACGACTTGGAACTTGTCGTTTGACTTCGTGTACTGCTTCTTCAATAGCATTAATAATAGCAGCCACATCGGCGCTTCCATGACTTTTTATCACAATGCCGCGCAATCCTAACAAACTTGCGCCATTATACTGGTCGGGGTTCAGATCTTTTATTTCTTCTATTAACCCTGAAAAGAGTTGTCTTGCTAACCAACCTTTTAATGTCGATGCAGTCATGTGCTCTTTTAACTTACTAATAAAAAGATGAGCAACACCTTCGGTTGTTTTTAAGCATACGTTACCTACAAAACCATCACATACTACAACATCAGCGACATCATGCAGTAACTGATTACCTTCAATATAGCCGGTAAAATGAATTGATTTGGTTTTACTCAACATTTCTGCGCATCTTTTAACCAAATCGTTACCTTTTATCTCTTCTTCACCAATATTTAGTATCGCAACTCTAGGTAATCTATCTAAGTGTTCTTCCGCCAAAGCACTGCCCATCACCGCAAATTGAAATAATGTGTCTGCATCAACTGAAACATTCGCGCCTAAATCAAGTAACCATAGTTTATTACCTAACGCAGTAGGAAGTGCAGAAACTAATGCTGGCCGTTCAATGCCTGGTAATAGTTTGAGTCTGAATCGAGACAGTGCCATAAGAGCACCGGTATTTCCTCCGCTTAAACAAGCATCGGCTTTGCTATCAGCAACAGCATCAATAGCAATACGCATTGATGTTCCAGCGCTATTTCGTAATGCAAGGGAGGGTTTTTCGGAATTGGAAATAACTCGTTCACTATGCTGAATAATTAAGCGTTGCTGCATAATTAAGCGTTGCTGCATAGTTGAATCGCTATCTATTGAACGATCGAACTCGTAACCTAACGTAGCCAACTCGGCAGTGATTAAATTTTGATCACCCACCAGAATCACTTTCAGTTCAGGAAAACGCGACAATGCCTGCACGACGGCAGGCACTGTGACGCGGAGACCGAAATCTCCGCCCATTGCATCAACTGCAACGGTAATCTTCTTCAAAGGTCAACCTTACTTGTTGATAACCTTTTTGCCACGGTAAAAACCGTCAGCTGTCACGTTGTGACGTAGGTGAGTTTCACCTGAAGTTGCGTCTACAGAAAGTGAAGCTGTAGTTAGCGCATCGTGTGAACGACGCATGCCACGCATTGAACGTGATTTCTTGCTCTTTTGTACGGCCATTGACCCTACTCCTTTGTTTATACCTAAACACCAGTTTTTAGAGCTGTATTTGTCTTATATTCAATAATATCAAGCCAAATAACAACTTTAAAGGCCTTAGCGCTTTAAGTTTTTTAAAACATCAAATGGATTCGGCTTATCATCTTCAATTTCTTTCGGAAGTTCACCAAACACCAAATTATTTGAATTAACGCTACAATCCGCTTCATCATGCATTGCCACTTGAGGCAAACCAAGAATAAACTCGTCTTCAACTAATTGTATAAGATCGACTTCACCGTACTCGTTCAGATCTACCAAATCGTACTCTTCCGGTGCATCCACTTCACTTTTCTCACCGCGTACAGGAGTATAAGTAAACTGAACTTCACACTCATGTGTGAAAATCTCATTACAACGTTGACACTCTAAATCGACTTCCACGTTAGCTTTACCAGAGATAACGGATAGTCGTTGTTCATCTATCTCAAAGGACAATGAAACTTCTGCGTCGCGTTTTACGCCTGCGGTTGTCTCAGCTAAACGCTTAAATAAACTAGGTTGGATGATGCCATCATAATCTAGTCTTTTTTGTGCCGCTTTTGCCGGATCTACCGTGCGTGGTATTTTTACCTTTTGCATAGGGCGCGAATAATATATTTCTAATGGCTGCGAGTCAAAGAAAAAGTGAAAAAGTTATTCACTTTTCTCGTTAGGTTTCATCTGGGCGGAGAACGGTATATGTTGAGGACAACAAGCATGATGATTTATCCTTGCACCATTCTTTGCCCAAGCAGATACCAATATGAATAATCCAAGTCTTATCTTAGCGTCGACTTCATCTTACAGAAAAACTATTTTAGAAAAAATTGGCTTACCTTTTACTCAAGCTAAACCATTATGTGATGAGAGCCCACACAGTAACGAAACGCCCAAGCAACTAGTACAAAGGCTGGCGATTGAAAAAGCGCAAAGCGTGGCCAAAAATGTCGGTTCAAATCAATCTAGTCACGCTCTGATTATCGGTTCAGACCAAGTATGTGTCATTAACGGTGGTATCGTCGGTAAACCACATACGGCAGAGAACGCAATTCAACAGCTCTCAGCCGCAAGCGGAAAATGTATAACCTTTTATACCGGTTTAGCGCTTGTTAATACCTTAACAAGTGTAACTGATGTCGAGCTCGATACCTTCAATGTCTATTTTCGTACTTTAAGTCAGCAACAAATTGAAAGCTACGTATTAAAAGAATCGCCTCTCGATTGCGCTGGCAGTTTTAAAAGTGAAGGTTTAGGGATCGCCTTATTTGACCGACTTGAAGGAAAAGACCCGAACAGTTTAATCGGGCTTCCCTTAATTACACTAATTGATATGTTAGAAAAACAAGGCGTTTCAGTACTGGGAAACTAACATTGGCAAATTAAATTGAAGGGCTCAAATGTTAAGAGCACTAACCGCGCATTTTGTTTAATACCTTGTCTAATTTCGCTTCCATCGGTGCTGAAATATCCATTACCTCTTCACTACTCGGGTGAGTAAACTTTATATTAGCAGCATGCAAAAACAGTCGATTTAGGCCAAATGCCCCAGTGTACGCATCGAAACGACGGTCGCCATATCGGTCATCCCAAGCAATGGGATGACCAGTATATTCACAATGAACACGAATTTGATGAGTGCGTCCAGTTATCGGACTAGCTTGAATCAGTGTCGCCTGAGCAAACCTTTCTAACACTTTGTAGCGTGTTTCCGAGGCTTTTCCTTTGGCATTTACTCGTACAATACTGTTTACTTCATTTTTCAATAACGGTGCATTTACATTACGGCAAGTTGATTTCCATTCACCCATAACTAAAGCAAAATAATATTTTTGTACTGTTTTTTCACGAAATTGCGCTTGTAAATGACGTAAAGCAGAGCGTTTTTTCGCAACCAGCAATATCCCAGACGTATCTCGATCGATTCTATGTACCAATTCCAAAAAACGAGCATCTGGGCGCAGAGCTCTTAATGCTTCAATCGCGCCAAACTTCAACCCACTGCCACCATGTACAGCAGTTCCCGAAGGTTTATTAAGAATAAGTAAATGATCATCTTCGTAAATAATACAATCTTGCAGTTGTGAAACTTTATTTAATTTAGTATTCGGAACGTCTTTTTGCTCAACTTGCTCAATTTTAACTGGTGGCAATCGAACTATATCACCTGCTTTAAGCTTGTATTCCGCTTTGATACGTTTTTTATTTACACGAACTTCACCCTTACGAATAATTCGATAGAGCAAACTTTTAGGCACGTTTTTAAATTGATTACGCAAGAAATTATCTATACGTTGTCCAGCCATATCTTCATCAATGTCGACTAACTGAACTTTAGTTTTTATTTCATTCATAAATATTATTCTATCATTCAATGCGCTATTTTTTCAGTCTTTCTTAATCAATAAAAACTTGACCAGTAAGTAGGCAATATTTAGCCAGTTTGTTGCCATCATCAGTGCCTGTGAATAAATTGTGGGATGAATATTGGACAAAACGACAGCTGAGCATTAAATAACCATTAATATCAATTAGATAACAAATTACTAAATTGAAGTCGTTTTAATTTTTTTACCTGTTTATAACAAAGCAGATTGCTGTATTTTCGCTGCGCTGCTATAGTCCACACCTGTAATGGGTAAATTGGATGCATTTTGCATTATTAATTTTTCCAACAGCAATAAGTTAAATGAGTAGAAAAGCTTTATTATTCGATGCGGCATATGGCGTAAGACATTGAAAATAAGACTTACTTGTCGCTCTACTCATCGTTCACGATGTTGAGTATTTACCACCAAGATGTGGATCAGGCGCTATATAATTAGTTCTTGATAACTGGAGTGTCCGAGAGCATCCCTTCCAGCCGTGAGGCTGCACTTATTCAGTCATGGGATCTGACACCATCGAGATCGAAGCGAAGCGACAAATGTAATTGAAAATAAGAAATATCAACGAGAATTTAAAAAATGAAAAGAATGTTAATTAACGCAACTCAAAAAGAAGAGTTGCGTGTCGCTTTGGTCGATGGACAGCGACTTTTCGATCTAGATATCGAAAGCCCTGGTCATGAATCAAAAAAAGCCAATATTTATCGAGGTAAAATCACCCGTATTGAACCAAGTTTAGAAGCCGCCTTTGTTGACTACGGCGCAGAAAGACATGGTTTCCTCCCTCTAAAAGAAGTCGCTCGAGATTACTTCCCTAAAGGTTACACTTATCAAGGTCGTCCAAGCATTAAAGAAGTGCTGACTGAAGGACAAGAAGTTATTGTTCAAGTAGAGAAAGAAGAACGTGGCAGTAAAGGCGCAGCATTAACTACGTTTATCTCTCTTGCGGGCAGCTATCTAGTCCTTATGCCAAATAACCCAAGAGCTGGCGGTATATCACGTCGTATTGAAGGTGATGAGCGTACTCAACTAAAAGCGGCACTTAGCACCTTAGATTTACCTCAAGGCATGGGCTTAATCGTCCGTACAGCGGGTGTTGGTAAAAGTGCAGAAGAACTTGAGTGGGATTTAAATGTACTGCTAAACCATTGGAATGCGATAACAGAAGCAGCAGTTGCCACTCCTGCGCCATTCCTTATCCACCAAGAAAGTAACGTCATCGTTCGTGCAATTCGAGATTATTTACGCCGTGATATTGGTGAGATTTTGATCGATAGCGCCACTATTTACGAGCGTGCTAGACAACATATTCAGCTTATTCGTCCCGATTTTCTCAATCGAGTTAAAAAGTACGATGGAGATGTGCCGCTATTCAGTCATTACCAAATCGAAAGCCAAATTGAATCGGCGTTCCAACGAGAAGTTCGACTTCCTTCTGGCGGCTCTATCGTTATTGACCCAACAGAAGCATTAACTTCAATAGATATTAACTCTGCTCGTGCTACAAAAGGCGGAGATATCGAAGAAACGGCTCTTAATACTAATCTTGAAGCCGCTGATGAAATTGCTCGTCAATTACGTTTGCGTGACCTTGGTGGCTTAGTCGTTATCGATTTCATCGATATGACCCCAGTTCGTCACCAGCGTGAAGTAGAAAATAGAGTACGTGAAGCGGTCAGAATGGACCGTGCGCGTGTTCAAATCGGTCGTATTTCTCGCTTTGGCCTATTAGAAATGTCTCGCCAACGTTTGAGCCCATCACTAGCAGAAGCTAGCCACCATATTTGCCCGCGTTGTTCAGGCACAGGTGTGGTACGTGACAATGAATCGTTGGCACTTTCAGTTCTTCGATTGATAGAAGAAGAAGCACTTAAAGACAATACATCACAAGTGGTTGGTGTTGTTCCAGTTGCTATTGCTTCTTACTTGCTCAATGAAAAACGCCGTTCAGTAAATATTATTGAATCATCGCAAAATGTTAAAGTGATCATTGTACCTAACTCAGACATGGAAACACCTCATTTTGAGGTAGTTCGTGTTCGTGATGGCGAAGAGCATGATTTACTGTCTTACTTAGTTCCTAAGAAATTGGATGCGATGAAAGAAGCAGAAGCGAATGAACCTTCTGAAGCAGAAATCAAACCGAGAAAAATTGAAGAACCAGCATTAAAAGGTTTTGCTGCACCAGCACCACAACCTACGCCAACAGCCGTTGCACCAGTTGCCGAAGCGACTGTAGTAACAGAGCAGCAAAATAAACCGGGCGTTGTTTCTCGCTTCTTTAAAGCTATTGCTAATTTCTTATCCTCTCCTGAAGAAGAAGAGCAACAAGAAAAAGCAGAAGAGAAGAAAGAAGACAAATCACGTAATACTCATAACAACCGTAATAATCGCAACAATAATCGTCGTGATCGCAATGATAACCGTCGTCGCAATTCACGAGATTCAAATCGCGATCAAGCTGATAATCGTGAGCAAAACAAGAATCGCCGTAAGCCAAATCGCAACAACAATGCTCAAGAAAATCAAACTGACAACAAACCAAGTCAAAACAATAAAGATAACCGTAAGTCACAACAAGACAAGCGCTATAACAAACCCAACTCTAAAGTGGCACAACAAGGACAACAGATTGCAGCTGAAGCGCAAAATGAAGCACCTGCTGCTGAAGAGAAAAAAGTTCAGGTTAAACAGCGTCGTCAACGTCGTCAGTTAAAAAAACAAGTTCGAGTGAAAGACCAAGCTAAAACAGCGGAATTGGAAGCGAATGCAGCTCAACAAACGGTTGAAAGTAAGGTTGCAGAAACCAAGCCTGCCGAAACCAATAACTCCGTTGAAGCGAGTAAAGCTCATGAAGCGAATACGGTTTCTAGCACAAGTAATTCTTCAGAACAAAATCAAGTAACCGAATCGGTGAATAAAGAAGAACCAAAACGTCGTAGCCGTCGTACGCCTCGTCATCTAAGAGCCAGTGGACAACGTCGTCGTCGCGGTCGTGACCGTAGACCTAATCCGTTCCGTTTACGCAAAGGTGGTGTTGCCTCTCCAGAGATGGCAATGGGTAAAGTCATGCCAAAATATGATTTAACCAAACCAAAGCGTAAAGAAAGAACTCGCATTACGCCAGAAACTGAAAAATCAGCATTAAATGGTGGGTTCGCGTTCCCTGAAATGGCAATGGGTAAAGTTATCGTTGGCCGTGATTTCACACAAAATACAGCTGTGAAAGAGCCCGTAACAACGACAACGAATCCAGTTGAAGTAGTATCAATTGAACCTAGCGTTCAAGCTCAACCTGAAGCCGCCATTACAGATGTAGCAGTGGCAGAAGTAGCAGTGACAGAAGCTACAGTCACAGAACCTGTTGTTGCTAAAGATGTTGTTACGGAAGATGTTGTTATAGAAACACCAGCGACAGACTCAACGCCAGAAATAGCGGAAGCTGAAACAAAAGCAGAAGAAAAAGTTGACGCTCCAGTAGCTCAACCACAACAAGTGCAACAAAGCACCGATACTGCTAATGTTGAAGCGGTAGCACAGCCTGCTGCTACTGCAGTTGAGCCAGTAACAAAAGTGGCCACTAGTAAGCTAAAAGGTCACGCAACGTCTGCAATGACTAAAGCACCAGGACCTCAAGAGATCAAAGAAATTGAAGTCAAGTCTGCGCCTCTAAGAGAACAACGCTATCAACCTAAAGGAGCAGGAAGCCAAGCGGCAACCAACCAAGCTTCTGCTGGTATGTCTAAAACTGCTAATAAGTAAGCTAATTATTATAAAGCTTTGTTGCTAAAAAAGTAAAAGGTAAGCCCTCGGGCTTACCTTTTTTACGACCATTTCAATTCATCCTCACGCTATCTATGACCCTGACAAACGATAAATTAAAGTGCCTGTCCTTGTAATTTCCTGTAATTTTAAAATCAAAGTGCCTGTCCCTGTACTGTTAATGGCCAATGAAAGTGACACAATAAGGTGCCTGTCCCTGTAATTTTACACTTGGCCACCATAAAGGGTTTGATATAAACCTTGCTGGTTAAGCAGTTGTTGATGTTGACCTGATTGAATCACTTTGCCGTCTTGTAAAACATAAATAAGGTCGGCTTGTTTTACTGCAGATAAACGATGGGCAACGATTAACGTGGTTTTATTTTGTAAAAATTGATTCAGCGCTTGATGTAATGCCGCTTCCGTTGCGGTATCTAGAGCAGAAGTTGCTTCGTCAAGTATGACGAAATCTGGGTCACTTAATACCATACGAGCAATGGCTAATCGTTGCCTCTGCCCGCCAGATAGTTTAACGCCTTGACGACCTAATTCCGATTCTAATTGATTAGGTAACTGACGAGTGAAATCCTCCAATTGAGCAATATTAAGCGCATGCCATATCTGCGGCTCTGTGAAATGTTTACCTAGAGTTAGGTTTTCACGTAAAGTTGCGTTAAATATCATCGGCTGCTGAAGAACGACTGCTAACCGTTCGCGCAAGTTTTGGTAGCCAACATTTTCTACCGCATGACCATTAATTAAAATTTCGCCGCTATTTTTTTGATAAATACCTAGCAATAACTGAATCAATGTCGACTTACCTCCTCCCGATGCGCCCACTAACGCAACTCTTTTGCCTTTAGGAATCAATAGGTTTAACTGGTCAATCACTTGTTTTTCTGAGTCATAACGAAATTCGATATTTTTAAACTCAATATCAAATGACGTGTTATCTTCAAATGGCATCACGTTGGCAGGATAAACTTGCTGCTCTTCTAACTTCAATAAACTATTTAAACGTTTCATTGCCGCAGAGGCACTGAACCAAGAATACTGAATGGTTAATAAATCTTGTATTGGCGATAACATATACCAAAGATAGCCGAATATCGCGAAAATTTGGCCTACGGTTAAATCACCGAACAACACCATGATCATGGCTAGTGCACGAAATATTTCAAAACCAATAAGAAACAACAGAAAAGAGAGACGATTAGCCGCATCCGATTTCCACGCATAATTATCGGCATCTTGTCGAATACCATCCGCATCTTGCATGAGTCGCTGCAAATATTCTCTATCGCGATTGGAGGCTCTTAACTGATATAGCCCATCTAGAGTTTCAACTAATCTTTGCTGAAAACGTTCAAATGATTGGTTCTCTTTTTTCTTCAGGTCTTTAACTTTCAAGCCCATTTTATTGGATAGATAAATGATCAGCGGATTAAGCAGTAAAATAAACAGAGCCAATGTCCAATTCAGCCAAAACAGTACAATGGCAATACCAATCACGGAGAGTACACTAACGACGAATCGACTTAACGTTGACCCTATAAATCGATCGATGGTTTCAATATCCGTTACAAGATGAGAAGTCAGCGCACCACTGCCTCTCTCTTCATACTGGCGCATGGTAATTTTGCCTAACTTTTCCAGTAATAGTTTTCGCAAGGTACAGGTCAACGCTTTAGACACAAGAGTAAACTGTCTTGCTTGCAGAATATTGAGTCCTTGGCTAACTAACCGCATCAGAATAATCAGTAATAAAACCACCACAATGTAGCCGTGGGCATTGTGCAAAGAACTTGGTGTCATTCGATTCAATAATTCAAGACCAGCACCGGGCTGGTCGAGTAACACTTCGTCAACCAATAGCGGTAACATTAATGGTATGGGTACACTAATTACCGCAGCTAAAAGTGCCACCAAATTGGCCATAATCAGCTTTTTTTTGTGATGTTTGGCTTGCTGAAAAAGCCACTTTATATTGATGATTTTTATTGCGTTAGTTTTTATTGAGTCAGTTAACACGGCTTACTGTCCAAAGTTAAAAAGCCGCCTAAAGTGAATTAAGGCGGCTAATAAATTAATGATTGAAGATAAAATTAGAACTGATAATCGACAACCACTCCCCAATTTCTACCTGGTTGAGAGTTGATATCTTTATTAAAACTGCTTGTTTCAGAGCGACCAGCCATATCATCGTATAACCAGTATTTCTTATCAAACACATTGAACAAGCCAGCTGATACTGTAAGATCTTTCATCGGTTTATAATAACCAGTAAGATCGACCAACGTGTAGCCTGCAACCTCTTCATTATCATCAGACTGCCATTGGTCTTTTGCTGCTACCATCGTAATGTTTAGTGCACTACCAAATGATGCCTTATCAATACCCAAGCCAACAACACCTGTTAATGGTGCGACTGAATCTAATGACTCTCCACTATTTTTATCTTCTCCATCTAAGAAAGCCACGCTTGCTCTAGCGTAACTTCCTTGTGGCGCATCAAACAATTCATCTAAATTAACGTTTGAACTGAATTCAACTCCATATATCTCAACTTCATCTAGATTCTTTTTGGTAATGACATCTTTACCATCTTGCTCACCGGTAATTTCTTGAGTGATAAAGTCGGTGTAGTCATTGTAGAACACAGAAAATTCGAAACGAGCCGATTTATTGGCACCACGAAGTCCTAACTCATAAGCGGTGCTCTTCTCAGCTTTTAAATCTGGATTTGCTTCAATTATCGCGCCTTGATCATAAAAGTAGTATAGATCATAAACCGTTGGTGCTTTGAAACCTTGGCTTACCTGACCAAACACTGACAGTTGATCATTCAAATGGTAAACCGAACCTAATTTACCAGTAACGGCACTATCCTTATTCTCATCATATTCCGTGGTGTAAGCCGAATCAGTAGAAGGGTCTGCAGTATAAGAATCATAACGAAGACCTGCCGTCACCACTAAGCGATCTTGCATAAAGAAAGCCTGATCTTGAACAAATAGGCCCCACTGAATTATGTTCGCATCTGGAATTCCAGTGCTTCCGGATGTAACCGTACCAAAGTCATACTTATAATCGGTATTATCTAAGCTAAAATCGTTATTTAGGAATGAAGCACCATAAGTCAATTCATGGATACTATCCCCAAGTGAGACTATTTTACCTAGTTGCGTATCCAATTGAATCGAGCGGTCTGATGCATCTCGTTCACGCATACGTTCACCATTAAAGCCAGTCGTATCATAATTTTCTGATAAAGAACGTGAATCTTGATAGTTTACAGACCAGTTTAATGAATCGGCTACAAGTGCCTCAAAATACAGTTGCTGCTCAAGTCCAACACGAAGACGTTCATTGGTGTCTTCATTGTAATTGTCGGTATAGGTAAAACCGGGGAAAAGAGTATAACCGTTATAATTTAATTCATCTTCATCGTATTGCTGTTGGTAATATTCAACCGTTAACCCCAGGCGATTATTTGGGTTAATCTGATAAAATGCTTTACCCAATAAATTGGTCAACGTTTTATCTGCTGGGTTGGCCGCGCCTCTATCTGGACCTTCAACATTCGCACCTGAGCTGTGGGTTTCTGTTTCGTGGCCACTTGCGTAAGTTGCCATTAATAACGTGTCTAACTTATCTTGTCTTCTTGCCCAGTTAATGGTGGTCTTAAACTCCTCATCGACCGAAGCGTAACCACTTTTAATACCAAAACGCTGTTGATTTTCTTCTGAAGTGAAATAATCTTCAGGATTTTTGGTACGCATAAGCACTACGCCACCTAGCGCATCTGAACCATATAAAGTTGAAGATGGTCCTTTATTTACTTCTATGGATTGTAATGTATCCACTTCGATTGCGTTGGGGTACTTACGCTGTTCACTTGCACCAGGATTATAAGAGGCAGGTTGTTGCACACCATCAATCAACATTTTCACTCGGTTTTCTTCAATACCACGAATATTGATACCTGATACGCCAAATCGGCCACTTCCTTGAGCGTTTACACCCGGCGTGTACTGAAATGCTTGTTTTAAATCACCCGCTAAATTGTTTTCTAAATCTTCAGCTGAAATGGTTTCTATTGCAGATGATGCATCTTTTTTACTTTGTTCAGTACGCGTTCCTGACACCACAACTTCATCAAATGAATAGGTCTCGGCACTGACACTGGCTGATAGTGTCATCAAGCCACTTATCGCTATGGCTAACTTTGTTTTGTTGAGCATTTCTCTCTCCTTTATCCCTTTTTCAGGCGAAAAAATTCCTTAGCGAGTCCCTATACAGGTCTCACTTACTGACTTATTTTCTTTATTATGTATTTATTTGATCAAATGCTTGAATCGGTCTGAATTATTATGCGTTACTCTGCTTTGTATGACCTTTATCAAGATGAACGACATCAACTTGGTCTGCACCCGAAATATCGAACGCTTGTCCAAAACCTTTGACAAAGCGCCCGGCTTTCGGAACCAGTTGATATAAGTGAAAATCACTTAGTTTGCTCAAATTACTAACAATTTCTCCGAACTGCTGCTCGAATGTAGTGATAGTGGTTTGCCAATGTTGTGAATCACGGGCAATTAGGTTTGCCTCTGTATCAAAAGTTAAACGCTTACGCGCATAAATATTTTTTGACTGCTCTTCATCTTCAATCATCATGATAGAAACCTGAGGATTAATTTTTAGGTTTTGACCATGTTTAGCAATATCACTGATGAAGATATAATAACAATCAGAAAGATAGACAAACGGGCTATAGCTTATATGTGGTAAACCATCTTTAGTAATACTCGCTAACTGTAACGTCTTCTGCTGTTGGCGAAACTCGTTGATGTCATTACCAATACGACTTTGCAACCTAACTTGTTTACTTTCCATGGATAAACTCCTGTGACAACTGTGTAAATTGCTCTATCTGACCAGGTAAAATTTGACGTTTTTTATCTCTACCCAGATACACTTTAAATACGCACTGGCCATTATCGGCATAAAAGCCGATGAAGTGACTTTCCATACCTTTAAATGGTTTAGATACAAAGATGATATCGGTAACCAAATCAATATTTAAATGACCATGTAGCTGGCCGTCATTGCCTCCCATAAGATTGTAGAAGCCATAAGCGACTTTACCTTGGGGAAACGGGGCTTTTACTTCAAAAATAGAGCCCTGAGAATGGATAATCGTGGTTACTTTTCCCCAAGCAGGCAACTGCTGCAAAACTGCTTGGCAATCAACCCCATCAATGGCTGTTATGTACTCATTGGGTAATGCTAATGCCGCCTCACCTTCAGAAATGCTCAAGCTATTGGCTAAATCCCACACTGAAGCGTTGGGATTTTTTTCGTTTAATTGATCGACCTTTGCTTGAAGTTGTTGTAATGAATCGGATAGCTTCATTTTATTTTCTCCACACGATACCGCTTGCTTAATTTCATTTTTCTACCTGTTTCAATTCATTGATTATTTGAATTGATCGTTTATATAAACTGACGACATCTTTAACCCTACTATTACTAGTGATAATCCCTATATATCAAAGGCATGAGGATTATTGTCGGCATGATACTATCTTTTATTTTTTTAATTGTAAATGATAATTGATCTCATTCGTATTATCATTATAAGATATAGCCGTTATTGATAATCTAGATAAGTTAGCACTTGGTCACCTAAGGCTGAATAGTACACAACCAAAATTAAGACCAATCGTGGTAGGAAAAATGTGTAGCCAGAGCTCAAGAATCGAAGCTGACAAGCAGAAAAAAGGAAGAAGATTTATGAAAGGAATTCTATTTTGAACGGCAAGCGATATTTGAGTTTCGGCGCAATTTCTCTTGCCCTACATAGTCTTATTTTAGGTGCTAAAACCGTACAAAATGAGCCACACATTTCTATTGACTCTACGGTATCAAGCATCAACATTCAGTTTGTTTCGCTCCCTTCTTCTGCAGAAAAAACCGCTGTAAAACAATCAGTAAACACAACCGTTGCAATTGAGGTAAAACGGTCGTTTACCGAATCAACAGAACCATCGCTGGACGAGCCGACAGCACCTTCGTCCGTGAAGCCAGTAGAATCGTCAATAGTGAAACCAATAGAACAAGCAATAGCGAAACCAGTAGAACAAGCAATAGCGAAACCAGTAGAACAAGCAATAGCGAAACCAGTAGAACAAGCAATAGCGAAACCAGTAGAACCGTCTGTAGCCAAATCTGTGCAACAAACGACAAAAAAACCACTATCGCTAAAACAAGAAATCGCGATTAATAAGCAAGTAACCGCTAGTAATAAGCCAAATAATAGCGCGCCCAAAGTGGCAGCCGTGCCGGAAACCGATAAAAATGTGGTTGATACCAAAACTGTAAGCAAAAACGCTACGCCAAAAACTAACAGAGAAGAAGCCGTTCAATTTGTCAAAAAACCGTTTAAGCCTGCTAATCAACTGGCTGAACCTACTGATGAAACAACCGAACCTTTCGATTCCACTACTAGCCCCTCTACAACGGCCAATAACCGCGCTCACACTGCGCAAACATCAACACCTAAATTGCTTGATAAACCAACGTTTAAAGCTAAACCAACACCAGTGAGCTACCCTCGGCTAGCTAAAAGACGAGGACAACAAGGTAAGGTACTCGTTGAAGTTTGGATCGATCAAAAAGGACAACAAATTAAGCAGTTTATCGTTGATTCTTCAGGGTATTCAGCGCTAGATGAAGCCGCATTAAACGCTATTTCAAACTGGCAGTTTACTGTTTCTGTTGAACAAGGTTACAGCATCGCTCACCGGGTTCGGATACCGGTCACCTTCAAATTGGATAGATAAAATGAACCTTTTAATTACCATAAATAACCAGCTTGGGATAATGGCTTGGCCTTTAGCCATATTGTCTATTTTAACGGTCACGCTACTTCTAGAGAGAATTATTTTTCTTGGTACCAATAGCAAAATGTCCGCTAGAAAACTGATCAAAAAGATTAGATCGGTTGACATGAACGATAAAAGTGCACTCAACCAATTGATCCAAGAACAATCGGCAAAAAAAAATACGTTGTCAAAAGGAATTGCTCTGCTATTGACTCACAAAAATTTCAACAAAACCTTACGAGAACAAACTGTCAGTATTTGGCTGACTAACAAGCGCCAACAATATACGTCTGGCTTACGTCTGCTTGCGGTTATTGGTGTTATTAGCCCACTCATTGGTTTACTGGGTACGGTTCTAGGGTTAATTGAAATGTTTAAAGATCTCGCAGTCACCTCTGATGCGATTGCACCATCGGATCTCGCTGCTGGATTAGGGCTTGCTATGTCGACCACCGCCGCCGGTTTGTTCATTGCGGTTCCTGCAATTTTTGGCAGCCAAATTCTACAGCTATGGGCAGAGCGTTCTATCGAGAAAATCGAACATGCCCTGAATCATTGCAATCTTTATCTAGAAGGAATTTCGCTAGAAAAACAAGCCACTGAAGTGCTCAACCATTCTATCTCTTCTAGCGAATCTCAGGTTCACATTACTCAGCAAGACCTTGAAGGTTTAGCGTCATGATTACCAGTACATCTCAATCTAAAGCCTCGTTAAATCCGGATTTAACGCCTTTGTTGGATTTAATTTTTATCGTCTTGGTATTTTTATTATTAACCACCAATATCCCGGTTAAAACCATGAATGTGTCAATTCCACAAACCTCTGATAGTGAGGTGTTATCAAGTCCAGACAAACAGAGCCTAACAATAAACCTATTACCTGAAACCACCGAGCATCCGTCATCTTGGGCAATAAATGGTTCACCTTATGATAGCTGGGACACATTTACGATGGATCTTATCGAACAAATGAAAAATAACCCTGAGCGCATGCTCATCATTGCAGCAGACAAATCAGCGTCTGTCGACACCATGTTGAAATTGCTCGCATTTCTACAAAAAAACAATATCACCGCAACCAATATAATGATGGATAACCAACAATAATGAGACTTTTACTAATTACTTTTAGCTTTCTTTTCGTTCACTCATCCGCTCTGGCTCAAGAGCGTATTATTAGTGCTGGATCGGCGATTACTGAACTGGTTTATGCACTCGAAGCTGAAGACCAACTGGTGGCAGTAGATACCACTAGTCGTTATTTTGTACAAGGCAGTGACATTCCTCAGGTTGGCTATCATCGACAATTATCGGCGGAAGGGTTACTCGCGCTTGATCCTAGTTATCTTATTGGTTCAGAGGAGATGGGACCAGAATCAACCATAGATAATCTTAAAGCTACCCATGTCAACGTTCTCACGGTACCATCAGGAGATAGTATTGAAGATTTGTATCAAAGAATTGATATTATTGCAGATATTACTGGTACAACCGATAAGTCGGCTGGATTAAAAAAAACTGTTCAACAACAAATGGCTATATTAGATTCTCAACATTTGACCGAGCCACCTAAAGTCATGTTTATGATGCTAAGTAAAGGCCGACCTGTTACGGTAGGCGGCCAAGAGACAACTATAGATAAAATTATCACTTTATCGGGAGCCTTAAATCCGGCTCGGGACTCAGTTCGATCTTATAAGCCTTTATCAATAGAGGCGGTAATTGCATTACAACCAGATTATATACTAGTCAGTGAAAGAGCTTGGAAAAGCCTTCAAGGACACCAAGGTATAATCGATGCTTTCCCTTTATTGGCAGTCACATCTGCCAATAAACCAGGCAGGATAATATCGATACCTAGTCACGCATTAATTGGTGGATTTGGCTTAGAAAGTATTCAACTTTCTCAACAACTGCATGATAAATTTAACTCAGACAAACAATAATATTTCGAGATGACGATAGAAAATGAATAAACCAAACTCGGGACGGGTTTCTTTCCGTTTATTAATGCTACTAAGCATCTCATTGCTCTATTTGGCCATAGTATTATCAATATCTATTGGCCCAATGGATATCAGTTTCATCGATAGCATGTTTGCTCTTCTACCTGATAGCTTAAAGCCAGAAAGTACTGCGGCAGCGCATGTTAGCTTAATTATTCAACAAATCCGTTTACCTAGAACACTGCTGGCCGTTTCTGTTGGTGCAATTTTAGCTTTGTGTGGGGCTGTTATGCAGGGACTCTTTCGCAACCCATTAGCAGACCCAGGCATTATTGGCGTGTCAGCAGGTGCATCATTAGGTGCGGCAATGGCGATTGTTTTATTCGGTGGCTTAGCAGAACAATACCCTAACTTGCTGTTATTCGGCACCGTTCCACTGTTTTCATTTGTTGGTGGTAGCGTCACTACATTTGTTATTTATCGCTTAGGTACTAGCCCAAATGGCACCTCAGTTACTATGATGTTACTAGCAGGAGTTGCTATTAGCGCCTTAGCTGGATCTGGGTTAGGTTTAATGAACTATTTTGCTGATGACCAAGCATTAAGAGATTTGTCGCTTTGGACTATGGGTTCGCTTGCCGGTGCTAATTTACATAGCGTAATGATGGTACTTATTGGTTTGTTTATTTTGTTTACTCTATTTTATCGAGATGCAAATAAACTCAATGTTTTACTGCTTGGCGAACCCGAAGCAAAACATATGGGTATTAACGTGCAGTCATTAAAACGTCGACTTATATTGCTTACTGCTGCAGGTGTTGGCATCTGTGTATCGGTTTCTGGCGTGATAGGTTTTATAGGTTTAATTGTCCCTCATTTAGGTCGAATGATGGTAGGGCCTAATCACCGAATTTTGTTACCACTATCAATGATTATAGGTGCTTTATTGTTGTTAATTGCTGACATTATCGCTAGAACCGTGGTGGCGCCGTTAGATATGCCTGTTGGCATCGTGACCGCATTAATTGGCTCGCCTTTCTTTATTTGGTTATTAATTAAGCAGCGAGGGCGCCTGTAATGGAACCGACAATCTCGTTAAATAATTTTCATCTCAAATTGGGTGATAAGCTGATTCTGGATAATATCTCGTTGGATTTCCACTCGTCTGAATTAACCATATTATTGGGTCCAAATGGTACCGGTAAAAGTAGCTTATTAAAACTGATTACCAAGGAATGGCCATCAACAGGTGAGGTACGCTACTTTGGCCAAGATTCCAGTCAATGGAAACCGGCTGATTTAGCTAAGCATCTTGGCGTATTACCTCAGTCCAGTACACTGACGTTTAATTTTTCGGTACGAGAAGTAATCGAGCTTGGCGGTTTAACGCTAAAAGCGAGCCAAAAAGAAGTGGCGGATATTGCCTCTCAGTACATGAGTGAAACGGATGTATTGCATTTAGCTGATCGCCTTTACCCGAGTTTATCCGGTGGTGAAAAACAGCGAGTACATTTGGCGCGCGTACTTACCCAGCTAGCACAAAGTAAGGATAAGAAAGTATTACTGTTAGATGAACCGACCTCTGCACTGGATTTATCCCATCAGCATAAAACGTTAGCATTAGCAAAATCCTTAACACAAGAAGGCGCAAGCGTTATCACGGTTATGCACGACCTAAACCTAGCAGCGCAATACGCTGATAGAATTTTAATCTTAAATGAAGGTAAATTAGTCGCAGACGGTAATCCATGGGATACGTTAACAAAGGAAAAGATAGCAGAAGTCTATCAATGGCCGGCTAAAATAATCGCGCATCCAGAACGAGGTCATCCGGTTATATTAACCTAGCCTCGACTAAGGCCAATAATGCAGACAATATTGGCCTTAGTCTGTACCACTTATACTATTAATTTCGCAGCTCGAAATTGCATTAATTCTTGAAGTCAATCACACTATTCTGTACGATTCGCCATTCTTAATTGAATCCGATCACATTGCGCTAAAGCACCCTTTTGCTTCAAAATATTTAGCTTTATTTGCAAACGCGATTGGTTAAATTTATCTATTCGCAAATATACTGAGCTAAAATGTTTGAATTTCCAAAATTTTCTGGGCAGTCAGTTAAAAATGACATGCTCTCTGGCCTGACGGTTGCCTTAGCCCTAGTCCCTGAGGCAGTTGCTTTTGCCTTTGTTGCTGGTGTTGACCCAATGGTTGGCCTTTATGCTGCCTTTATTGTTGGTTTGATTACCTCGGTATTTGGTGGTCGTCCTGGCATGATCTCTGGTGCAACGGGCGCAATGGCCGTAGTAATGGTTAGCCTTGTGGCTACTCACGGCGTGCAATATCTATTTGCTGCGATTTTATTGGCCGGAGCATTTCAAGTCTCCGCCGGGATTTTCCGTTTAGGGAAATTTATCCGTATGGTGCCACATCCTGTAATGATAGGCTTCGTGAACGGTCTCGCAATTGTGATATTTTTGGCTCAGCTAGGCCAATTTAAAGCACCTGACATTAATGGCGTGCTTTCGTGGCTACCCGGTGACCAAATGGCGATCATGCTTGGTCTTATTTTGCTGACGATGGCGATTATTCATTTTCTACCGAAATTCACTACAGCCGTACCGTCTTCATTAGTTGCGATTGTAACGGTGACCTTAATTGTTCAATTGCTTGGACTAGATACTCGTACTGTCGTTGATTTCCTTCGTACCATGTCGGGTGATGAAGCAGCAACGCTAGCGGGTAGCTTACCAACCTTCTCTGTTCCAATGGTGCCATTTAATTTCGAAACGTTACAAATTATTCTACCATATGCGATTATTTTAGCCGCAATAGGCTTGATAGAATCACTATTAACCTTAACGGTGATTGATGAAATGACCAACACACGTGGACAAGCTAACCGCGAATGTGTCGGTCAAGGTATCGCCAACATGACATGCTCTGTTTTTGGCGCTATGGGTGGTTGTGCCATGATTGGCCAGTCTATGATCAATGTTAATTCAGGTGGTCGTGGTCGCCTTTCCGGTATCACAGCAGCCATAGCATTACTATTTTTCATCCTTTTCGCATCGGCTCTTATTGAAATGATCCCATTATCTGCACTAGTTGGTGTAATGTTCATGGTAGTTATTGGTACATTTGAATGGGCAACATTTAAATTGGCACGTCGTGTACCAAAACAAGATTTCTTTGTTATCGTTTTAGTCACAGTTGTAACAGTAATGACTGACCTAGCCATTGCTGTCGCAGTAGGCGTTATCGCTTCAGCATTAATGTTTGCTTGGCAACATGCTAAACACATTTATGCTAGCAGTCGCATTAATGCTGAAGGTTCGAAAGAATACCATATCAATGGGCCTATCTTCTTTGGTTCTGCAGCTAACTTTCTAGAATTGTTTGATGCGAAAAATGACCCTAAAGACGTTATTGTTGACTTCGCTAATTCTCGCGTAGCAGACCACTCAGCTATAGAAGCAATTGAAACCGTCGCCGAGCGTTATACTGCACAAGGTAAAACTCTTCATTTAAGACATTTAAGCCCAGACTGCCGTAATTTACTTGAAAAAGCAGGGAGCTTGATTGAAATTAACGTCAAAGAAGATCCAAGCTACAAAGTGGCAACCGACCTTCTAGCAGGTTAATCACGCACGAAAGTGAATGAAGCACCTAATTAGTATTGTAAGGGCTGAGTATCTAATAACTCAGCCCTTTTTTATTCTTGGCTTATACTAAGGTGACGTTATATATCGAATCTGTAAAATACACAGTCACCTCTATTATTTAAGGTTTTTCCCTATACCTTATTGTTTTATGATAGCAACTAAGTAGCCATCTATTGGCAGCAAGTAATATAATTACTGTGAACTAACGACAACTGAAAGGATTACCTAGAATGAGCACTAATCAAGCAAAGGATGATCGATACAAAGCTCGTCAACAAAAAGTAAAAGAGAATATCGATTCTAAGGTAAAAGCAGCTCAAACAGAAAAAGGGTTATTGCTTGTTATTACCGGGAATGGAAAAGGCAAAAGCACATCGGGTTTTGGTACCATTGCTCGCGCAGTTGGCCACGATCAACGTTGCGCAGTTGCACAATTTATTAAAGGTACTTGGGATAACGGTGAAAAAAACCTATTAGAAAAGCTTGGGGTTGAATTTCAGGTAATGGCCACAGGTTTTACTTGGAATACCCAAGACAAAGAAGCAGATACCGTTGCCGCCCAACAGGTATGGAAAGAATGCAAGCGCATGCTTAAAGATGAATCAATTGACGTTATTTTATTTGACGAACTGACCTATATGGTCACCTACGGTTATATCGACCTCGACGAAGTATTAGAGGCATTACAAGCTCGCCCAACCGAACAATCTGTCATTATTACCGGACGAGCGGCCCACCGTTCTTTGATTGAACTAGCCGACACCGTATCAGAAGTCAAAAATATTAAACACGCTTTTGAATCTGGAGTTAAAGCACGAAAAGGGGTCGACTGGTAATTCATTAGGTTTGAAATTCATTAGGTTTGATTTACTTTAACGTAGAAAGATGGTCAGGCTCGTTATGATAAATAATCACAACGAGCTGACAGGCAAAACTAATTAAACAAACCTTTGAGTAACTTATCTGTAATTTCTTTTGCATCACCACCAGAAACAGCGTCACCCAATGCTCTATTAATCTCTTTTTGTGCTTTCTCTTCTAATTCTTGTTTCGCTTCTTCAGCTTTTTTCTTCAACTCTTCTTTCTTTTCGGATTCCAGTTGCTTCCATAGTTGATCAAACTCTACTTTATATTTTGGATCGGCCCATTGGTTATAAACACGTACTGGAATGGTAATATCTTTAAGATCATCAACACCTTCACCACCTTGACCTTCTAAGCTGCCAACCAATGAGGTATTTAATAGTAAATCCATAGTCTCTTGAATATAATTGACATCCCCTTCACCGCTAATTCTCAATAATGGTGAAGAAGCGGAAAAGTCATTCGTCGTCATTACGCCTTTTGCTAAGTTCAAAGTCGCGGTTAATGCACTGAAGTCCGTTTTCTTCTCTTCTGTTACCGTTTCATCAACGCTTTGACCTTTTATTTTCGCGTAATTAACTCGAATTACTTGCGCAACATTGATCCCGTTAACTGCACCATCAGCAAAGTTAATTTTTACAACACCAGATAAATTCTGCTTAATGCCACTTTGGGTCAGGCTTTTACCTTTTACGTCTACATCGATATTCCCTGTTCCAGATAACATATCGTTATCCGCAACATCGATTAGTAATGGTAATACTTCAACACCCTTAATCTGTTTTTTAGCCCAGTAACTCGCTGGTGTATTTCTAGCATCCAGTTGAGCTGAGGCTTTAATAGACCCTTGATATAAGTTGGACGTAAATGAATTCAAATCAGCTACGCCTCGGTTTACAGTGAATTCAGTCAGAACGTCCTGCATCGTGGCGTTACTGGCTTTAAATTTATCGATAGCAATTTTACCTTTGACGTCTAGCGTCTCCAACGCACTTAAATCAGGTTCTACTTCTGCCTTATTTGAAGTACTCGCAGTTGATGAACTTGCCTCTGCGGTATCAGAAGAACTCGTCTCTTGTTGTTGGTTATTCAAACCAAGAAATTGATCTAAATCGATATTCGGACTATGCAAAGTAAAACGTATCTGAGGAATATCCATCAGCTTCACAGAGGTGTTGCCATCGAGTTGGATATCATTCAAAGTAAGTTTGTCTAGATCTAAGGAGATTAATGATTGCTCGAGGTCAAACGTAAAATCAGATTGACTGGTAACATTCATTGGAGACTGTGGCAACGCACTGCCTTCAAAGGTTGAATCGAGGTCAATAGCCTTCAATTGAACCATGCTAATCGCTTTATCAACACTGAGAGTCGTGGTTAAAGACAGATCGATATCCATATCAGCAGCGTTACCCTGAACACTCAATTTCAGTGGGTTGTCTTGATCGAAAGCAAAGGTATCTAACTCTATTTTTACGCTAGAGATATCCGTAGTAGGATCACTAAAGCTTGAGTTCACTTCGATATTACGTAACTGATAATTCGCTAAATCTTGACTTAAAGTGACTTCCGCCTCACCTTCTGCAGCAAACGTTTGTTGATTGTTTTTCCCTTTCGCGGAAAATTGGACTGTCGTCCATTGATCGAAGGCGAATTCGGAAACCGATAAACCAACATCATAAAGCTTGGTATAGCTGCCTGTCGAATCATCCTGAATTTCTAATAAAGCGTTAGTAATCTCAACACCCGCAAGATTAACCGTCCATGACTCCGTTGTTTCTGTTACATCCTGCTGCTCTGCGTCCGAGCTCGCATTGACCGTAGACTCAGACGTTGACTGAGATTCTACCTCTGTCGATTGTTGAGTTAGGGCGTCTAAATTACTAGAACCATCTTTTTTAGTTTCAAGGTAAATTTCAGCACCATCAAGCGTAACTTGGCCGATAAACAGCTCTTTATCCAATAAAGGCATTACCGATACATTCACACCAATAGCATCAATTTTTAATAAATTTTCATTTGTGAACCCTTCTGGATTTTTTAGCTCAGTTTTACCTAAACTTAACCCTAATGACGGAAAAATTTTCCAAGCGATATCTCCATCGATAACTAAATCCATTCCTGTTTGTTCTTTGGTTTGTTCGACTATTAGTGGTTTAAACTGATTTGGGTCAACAAACAGTAATAATGCAGCTACGGCAACAATAATGACAAAAACTGGAATGCCTATAATCAATAGCAACTTCTTCATTCACATTTCCCTTTACAAAAATTGAGGAGATTTACATCACCTTAAAGATATCTAACAATAATATAAACACGATCTATTTCTTTAAGACAAAAAATGGCACATAACGTGCCACTCTTTCAACTACATATTATTAATATATAAACATATATATGCTAACTGAACGTCAAAATAATGTTCAATTTCTTATTTTTAAGAGTTCAATAGCTTAGCTATATGAGCTTTGAGTACATCGATAGCTATTCTGTTTTTCCCACCACGAGGAACGATAATATCTGCATATTGCTTTGATGGTTCAATAAATTGCATAAACATCGGGCGCACTGTTTTTTGATATTGCTTTAGTACCGATTCCATGGTTCTATCACGCTCTTGCACATCGCGGGTTAAGCGTCTAAGTAAGCAGATATCAAGCGGTGTATCCATAAAAATAGAAGCATGCATTAAGGCGCGAAGACGAGGTTCTGTTAACAACAGAATGCCTTCTAAAATGATGACTTTCTTAGGCGTGAAGGTGGTAGTTTCTTCAACTCGAGTATGTTCAGTATAACTGTACTCGGGGATTTCTACCGTATTGCCTGACATCAATTGTTCTAAATGGTCACACAATAAATCATGATCAAGCGCGTTAGGATGATCGTAATTGGTCTTAATCCGCTCCTCCATGCTTAAATTACTTTGATCTTTATAGTAACAATCTTCGGTAATTACTCCGATCTGATGATCACCAACCTTAGCTTTTAGTTCTTTATAAATCGTACTAGCGATTAGACTTTTTCCAGACGCAGACGCACCAGCAATACCAACAATGACGCAATTACTTATTTCAGACATGACCAACACTTGGGGATAATGGAATAAACCCGACGATTATAAAGTTTAGTTGCCTGAGATACTAGGATTTGTAGCAAGAGATTTAAGTAATACAGTATAAAATTATGCCAACACCGAGTTAATCTTTCATTTCTCCACCAATTACTCATACTAAACCAAAGCCTTGGTGAAATTCCGCCTCTGTACGTACCTTATGAAAATGACGCATCTAATGAACACTAGTTACTAATTAATGGGTCAAATTAAGACGTTATTTCACCATAATCAACATCATGAATAATAACCTTATGGCTAACTTAAGTTGGTTAACGGGATATGTTCCGGTTGGACTCGGCCACTCCAAAATAGTGTACTGGCAATTTTTTCTGCCATTTGCAAATAAATTTGCGTATGTTCACCTTCTGGCCTAGCCACAACGGTTGGTTTTCCTGCGTCAATATCTTCACGCATAGAAATATGCAAAGGAACTTGAGCCAGCAGATTCTGACCAAACTCTTGGGCCACTTTCTCCGCACCATTAGTGCCAAATATATGTTCTTTTTCACCACAATGGCTACAAATGTGGTAACTCATATTCTCAACAATTCCAATCACTGGCACGTCAACCTTCTCAAACATAGCCAGTCCCTTTCGCACATCAGCTAAAGCTAAATCTTGCGGTGTGGTTACGATAATAGAACCTGTCACCGCAATATTTTGTGACAGAGTCAATTGCACATCACCAGTACCGGGTGGCATGTCGATAACGAGATAATCCAGTTCTGGCCAATCGGTTTCATTCAGCAGCTGTCCCAGTGCTTTAGATGCCATAGGACCACGCCAAATTGCCGCTTCTGCTTTGTCTACTAGGTAGCCAATGGAATTGGTATAGAGACCAAATGATTCTATTGGAATCATAAACTGATTATCTCTAACGTCTGGCCTTTCGTCTTCTTTACCTAGCATCATTGGTACAGATGGACCATAAATGTCCGCATCGAGTAATCCAACGTCCGCTCCTTGCGCACGCAATGCTAACGCTAGATTTACCGCGGTAGTTGATTTACCTACGCCACCCTTGGCAGACGTAACAGCAATGATATTTTTTACGTCCGACAATTCCGATTTCACGACCGTTTCCATTCTGGCGACATTTACAGAGACATTAATAGTGTTGCTATCAATATCTTCATTTTCTATCCAACGTTTCAATGAAGTCTGCAAATCCTTGGAATAAAAAGGCAATTGGATAGAAATCGAACCATTTTTGAGAATTTTTACTATCGAATTGACTTCCGCCCAACCTTCAATCAATAAAGGATGCTGAAAGTGATTCAACCAATCACACAATTGCTGCTTTGACTGAGCATTAGACATACATTTTCTCCTAAAGATTTAAGCACTTGGACATAGAAATTAATCAATAGTGACGTCATTGACGCTAATTTCATTAGTTTCTTATATGCTAACACTGCAACTCGGTCAGCTAAAGCCTAAAAATATCACGGAATAAATGTTTCCACTGTTGGAGTAATAGTCTGCATAAGGTAACATTAGCATCTCATTTCATCTTCCAATTAAAGCGAATTATTAAGTATGGCAACTGATCCAAGAAAACTTTTGGTAACTTGTGCCCTTCCGTACGCTAACGGTTCAATCCACCTTGGCCATATGCTTGAGCATATCCAAGCTGATATTTGGGTTCGTTACCAACGATTACGAGGCAACACAGTAAACTTTATCTGCGCAGACGATGCTCACGGCACGCCAATTATGCTTAAGGCACAGCAGATGGGGATAACCCCAGAAGAAATGATCGCTGCCGTTAGTGAAGAACACCAAAAAGATTTCAATGGCTTTGATATTAGTTTCGATAATTATCACAGCACGCACAGCGACGAGAATCGCGAAATTTCTTTTCTAATCTATAAACGTCTAAAAGAAAATGGCTTCATAACCAGCAGAACCATTTCACAATTATATGATCCTGAAAAAGAGATGTTTTTACCTGATCGTTTTGTAAAAGGCACATGCCCAAAATGTAAATCAGAAGATCAATATGGTGATAACTGTGATAACTGCGGTGAAACATACAGTCCAACGGACTTAATTAACCCTAAGTCTGCGGTATCTGGTGCGACACCGATAATGAAAGAGTCTGAGCATTTTTTCTTCGACTTACCTCAATTTGAAAGCATGCTAAAAACTTGGACTCGTTCAGGTTCACTGCAAACAGAAACTGCAAATAAAATGCAAGAATGGTTTGAGTCGGGTCTCCAACAATGGGATATATCTCGTGATGCACCCTATTTTGGTTTTGAAATCCCAGGTGAGAAAAATAAATTTTTCTATGTGTGGCTTGATGCACCAATTGGCTATATGGGGTCGTTCAAAAATCTATGTAAACGACGTGATGACCTAGATTTTGACGAATATTGGGGCAAAGATAGTAGCACTGAACTGTATCACTTTATTGGTAAAGATATTGTGTACTTCCATAGCCTATTTTGGCCGGCAGTGTTAGATGGCTCAGGATTCAGAAAACCAAATAATGTGTTCGTACATGGTTATGTAACGGTCAATGGCGCTAAAATGTCTAAGTCAAAAGGGACATTTATTAAAGCGGCGACTTACCTTGAACATTTAGATCCAGAGTGTTTACGTTACTATTACGCTGCCAAACTAAATAGCCGCATTGATGATTTAGATTTAAATCTAGATGACTTTACTCAACGTGTAAACGCTGATGTCGTTAACAAAATAGTTAATCTCGCCTCAAGAAATGCAGGCTTTATTACAAAACGTTTTGCAGGAAAACTGTCTAGCACTTTTGCAGAGCCTGAACTGTATGCAGAATTTGCTCAAGCAGCCGATAAAATTGCACAGCAGTTCGAAGATCGTGAGTTTAGTCGTGCGATCAGAGAGATTACCGCTTTAGCAGACAAAGCAAACCAATACGTAGATGAAAAAGCACCTTGGGTTATAGCCAAACAGGAAGGTAAAGATAAAGAACTGCAAGATATTTGTTCGGTAGGTATTAACCTATTCAGAGTTCTCATGACGTATTTGAAACCTGTTATGCCGGAACTTGCTGCACGAACAGAAGCGTTTTTAAACCAAGAGCTGACTTGGCAAGGAATAGCAACCCCTCTTGTCGATCATGAAATAACTAAATTTAAGGCACTATTCAGCCGTATCGATCCTAAAAAAGTTGAGACAATGATCGAAGCATCAAAGCAAGATGCGGCCAAAGAGCAAGCTGAAAAAGAGAAATCAGCAGCACCAGCAAGCGAATTAGATAAAGAGCCAGTTGCAAGCGAAATTGAGTTCGATGATTTCGCCAAAGTTGATCTAAGAATAGCTAAAATCGTTTCATGCGAAGAAGTGCCGAAAGCCAATAAGCTACTCAAACTTGAACTTGATATCGGCGGAGACACCAGACAGGTATTTGCGGGAATAAAATCAGCTTATAGACCTGAGGACCTTATCGGTAAACATACGGTAATGGTGGCCAACTTGAAACCGCGTAAAATGAAATTTGGCATGTCTGAAGGCATGGTATTAGCCGCAGGACCGGGAGGGAAAGATCTATGGATCTTAGAACCACATGATGGTGCTAAACCAGGTATGCGCGTTATGTAACGGTTGCATTCTTCTTCCTTATCATTAATTCGACCAATAAATCAATTGATCAATAGATAGTAAAAAGCAGGCCATATAGTATATGGCCTGCTTTTTTTCAGTCGCTATTCTGTGTATCCATATGTCCCCACTTCAGAGCAGTATGCACCATCGTCGAGCTTACGAACTCAATTTTAAAAAACTAACCGACTGTTTTTAAATGTATTATTCATGGCATTATAACTGCATATACTTATTAAGTGGTACACGACTAAGGAGCGTTTATGATCGTACTTATCGCCATTCTACTCTCAATATTAATCTTGGGGATTATGTATTGGTCCTCACAAAGTCGCGATGCCAGTTTCCAACGTAAATATGACATGGTATCGGATTTAAGAGCACTGGTAACACTTTGTCGTCAGCATAGAAGTGCTAGTCACAAAATTCTTCAACATAACAATCTACGAAACGACGAAATTGATTTAATCGAGCAAAAAATGATGTCTGCTTGTGAAAGTGTGATTAATCAGGCGCATTTTGACAACAAACCTATCTACCGAATCTTACATTCAAAGTTAAAGAAATTACTTTCTGAGTGGGAGACGTTAACAGTTAGTCAAAATCAAATGGCGCATGGCCGCTCCATTCGTCACTGCTTATTTTTAATAGATGAGGTTGTTTTAGCATGGTTAATTGAGGCACAAAAAACCGATCTAAGTGATGAATATAATCTGAAATGGCAACAAATCATCGATAGCTTGGAAGCTTTGACCCAATTCAGATTAACGATACAGGATGCCGAAACCCAAAATGGCTTTTCACGCCTGCAACTTCATTCTTCAACGGTAACACGACGTTTAAACCAGTTGGCTTTAATTAGCCCAACAGCAGTTGCTTCACCAGCCTGTTCTTTGGTGTGTAAACAATTAGAGGAACTGTCTGATTCGAGTACACTCGATTACACTAATGACCAACTTTATAAAATGTCTACTGACGCTTCATTGGTCATTTTTAATTGTTATGACTGCATACTAACTGAGATAGCAGAAAACATTTATGAACCATTACCAAAACTAGTATTATCGATTTAAGTAAATCACAGATACTTTGAATAAATGGAGTGACCATTAAAAACCCGCTCACATGCGGGTTTTTAAATTGATGAACTATTTTTGATTTATGACGTTCCTAATTAGTGATCGTCTTCAGTAAAATTAGCAGGAAGTGAGGTTTTCATTTGATTCCATATTTGAGCACTTTCTAAACCATAACTGCGAATCAGTACTGGTAAGCGGTCCCTATCACCGTTTTCACAAACCTCTAGTAATTGACGATAGAAATTTAAGGCTAGCTCTCGTGCATCTGGGTTAGAAAAATAAAAGTTTCCAACGCGATCATATAGCTTTTTCAATCCGTTAAAAATTAATCCATATATCTGATTACCAGAATGGAAAGCCAAACGTTGAAACAGCATATAATCATAATAATTAAAAGTTTTAGCAGTTAACAATGATTCGCGTAAAGCTTCATTTTTTTCGCCATCGTCTTTGACATTTTGGCTGATTTTTTCACCATAAGGTGAAGCTTCAATAAACGCATCCCAGTTCTTGGCCGATAAAAGTTCTTCACAAGAACTGATGACTCTACGGATGGTTTTCTCTGAACTATCTTTATTCGCTTTAAAAGCATAACGCATGAATATAGGGCTAATATTAGAACGAGCGGCTAATAAGTCTTCTACAATACTGGTTGCATTTTCAGAGTCCAAGGTCATTAAAGTATCGAGAATATGTAGACTAGATGTCTCCATAAATTGATTCACTTTAGTAGGTTTACCATGCTGAATAGTAAGCCAACCATCACGAGCTAAGCGTTGCAATACTTCTCTGAGCGTCGTTCTTGTTACTCCAATCAGCTCTGATAGTTCGCGTTCTGCAGGCAATATAGAACCTGGGGCGAAACGGCCATTCCAGATGCTTTCAATTATATATTTTTCAGCAAAGCCTGCTGGACTTTTTGCCTTTATAACCATGAAGTTTTATATCCGAATAATTATTGTAATGTCATATAACTCATCATACCACTAGTTACTCGCTGAACGAAATCCGAAAAATTTGTTTGATTCATGAATTTGTTAAAATTTTGTTAAAGCTTGCTAGGTTAATTCTATTATGTCCATAAATATGATCTAAATCATAGAAACGTATAATTGATCAAAACACCGTTTATATATCACTTGTTGCTTATAGCGAGTAAACTTTAATTTTCACCTATAATTCATTGTAAAATAATAAGTTTTATGGAGGTAAATCATTTTTTTAAACAGAAATTCAACATGCTAATAAAATTGTAAAAAAACGTAACTTACATGGTATGCTATGTGAGGTTTTGAACTGACACTTATATAGAATTTATGAAATCAATAACTTAAATATATTTGTATTATTGATTTACACTATTAATTAACAATACTATCAGTTTAAAATAGGAAGTGCTTGTTAAATATCAAACGGCTTACTTTAAGCCGACATACCCTTGTTCTCATCGCTAGGTAACAAATAGAGACGTGCGTTTTATACGCATAATAAAAACAAGCATAAGATCAAAAACTTATTAAATTGTAAGAGTATTAACATGCCGATTTCACTCGGGAACGCTTTGATCAAGAATTTTCTCGGTAAAGCGCCAGACTGGTATAAAGTTGCCATCATAGCTTTTCTCATTATTAACCCTATTGTCTTTTTTTATGTAAGCCCATTCGTTGCGGGTTGGATGCTTGTTGCTGAATTCATATTCACTCTAGCAATGGCATTAAAGTGTTACCCTCTTCAACCAGGAGGGTTGCTTGCAATTGAAGCAATTGCGATAGGTATGACAACACCTGAGTTAGTTATGCATGAGTTGGCTAATAATTTAGAAGTTTTGCTGCTGCTCGTGTTCATGGTAGCGGGTATCTATTTTATGAAGCAGCTATTGTTGTTCATATTTACTAAAATATTGCTCGGCATACGTTCTAAAGTATTACTATCTATGGCTTTTTGCTTTACGGCTGCTTTTCTGTCTGCCTTCTTAGATGCCTTGACCGTCATTGCTGTCGTTATTAGTGTTGCTATTGGGTTTTATTCGATCTATCACAAAGTCGCCTCTGGTAAAGGAACCAATCCAGCACATGACCACACTACAGATGAACACTTTACAGAATTAACTCGTGATGACTTAGAGAACTATCGTTCATTTTTACGCTCATTGCTTATGCATGCAGGTGTTGGTACCGCTCTTGGCGGAGTAACAACTATGGTCGGCGAGCCGCAAAACCTAATTATCGCTGACCAAGCAGGATGGTTATTTGGTGAATTTATCGTTCGTATGCTACCAGTAACATTACCGGTATTTATCTGTGGATTAATCACTTGTGCATTAGTCGAAAAATTCAGTGTTTTCGGCTATGGCGCTCAGTTACCCGATCGCGTTCGCACTATTTTGAACGACTATGATCAAGAAGAAAAAAGAAAACGTACTAAGCAAGATGTCGCTAAATTATATATACAAGGTCTTATCGCTGTTTGGTTAATTATTGGTTTAGCACTGCATTTAGCTTCCGTTGGTTTGATCGGCCTTTCTGTTATTATTCTAGCTACCGCGTTTACGGGTGTGATTGAAGAACATGCATTAGGCAAAGCATTTGAAGAGGCTCTCCCCTTTACTGCTTTACTAGCGGTCTTCTTTGCAGTGGTTGCGGTTATCATTGACCAGCATTTGTTTGGACCAATTATAAACGGTGTATTAGCAATGGAAGGAAGCCAGCAATTAAGCATGTTCTATGTTGCCAATGGCTTATTATCCATGGTTTCTGATAATGTGTTTGTCGGCACGGTTTATATCAACGAAGTGAAGAGTGCATTGAATAACGGTGTTATTAGTCGAGATCAATTCGATTTACTCGCAGTCGCGATTAATACCGGAACTAACTTACCGTCAGTTGCAACGCCAAATGGCCAAGCAGCATTCTTATTTTTATTAACATCAGCATTGGCTCCACTTATTCGCCTTTCTTATGGCCGAATGGTAGTGATGGCATTCCCATATACCATTGTTCTAGCGTTAGTTGGTTTAGGCGGAATAACTTTCTTACTCGATCCTATGACTGCTTGGATGTACGATTTAGGTTGGTTAACGCATCATGCTGCAGAAGCCGCTAACTCAGCCGTTTCTGCTGTGGGCCATCACTAATATTTATTGACCACTGAACTTATTCAGTATAAAAAGCTCTGACTAATCAGAGCTTTTTTATTTTCTACATTAGGGATTTAATAGGTGAATTTTTTTTCTGCTTTAAATACTTTTTCTAAGACACGTTTATCTTGGCTTTTGCTGTTTTTCTTTATCGTGTTTTTTATTGCTTGTGCCTACACCTTTCAACACCTAATGGCGCTAGATCCGTGCGTGATGTGTATCTACGAAAGGATCGCTATGATTGGGATAGGTATTTCGGCATTATTTGCTGCTATTAACCCACAAATTATACTGTTTCGCTGGTTGGGAATTTTAGCCTGGGGCGCGACATCATTAAAAGGGTTACTGTTGGCTTTAGAACATGTTAGCTATCAAAACAACATTTTCGCCACTTGTTCACCACTACTTTTCCCAGATTGGGCGCCATTAAATAAGTGGTTACCTAGCTTTTTTGAAGCCACAGGTAGTTGTAGCGAAGTAGTATGGCAGTTCGTAACCCTTTCTATGCCACAATGGTTAGTGGTTATTTTTGCTACCAGTTTTGCAATTTCATGCATTATCGCTTTATCGCAATGCTTTAATACAAAACGTTAAAAATTAACCTATTCACCAACTTTTACCAGTGAATAGGTGCTTTACTTTATTGTGGTGGAAAAGCGACTAAGTGCCTCATTCAATCACTTATTTGCCACAACACAGCTTAAATTTCTTTCCCGAACCGCATGGACAGATATCATTTCTACCAATATTTTTATATGGGTTGACACTCTGTCCTTTCGTTCCGATCAGCTGCTCATCTGCAGCCAACGCCACTTCCGTTAGCATAACATCCAGTTGAGGTAACAAGTCGTGTAAGCTGGGCGGATTGTCAATTCCTGATTCTCTCATCTGCTGCTGGGTTTGTTGCTCATCAATCGCAAGCATGAATGTAGTAAGTAACGCTTGCAGCATACGTAGAGTGCTATCGAGTAACTGTATTTCTTGATACTGCACTTCTATGGTCGGCCAAACAGACATAAAACCTTCTGCAAAATCAGCTAGCTGTGACTTATCAAGATTGAGTAGTGAGTATTCACTACGCTTTAACATATTGTATTGTTGATTTATCCTAGGGACTAATAATACCGTTGCTTGCTCTTTATCTACTCCAACTTGTTGACACCAATGTTCTGGCTCTAAAGGTTTCACGGCTAAATTTGCCGCTAAAATAGCACCTTCTATAAAAATAGCAGACTCACCTTGCCAGTCTTGGGGTAATTCAATTGTTTGCATAATATTTATTCTACATTGAGTTCAATAGAGCAAGAGTATATGAAAAGCCATCTAGAGATAAGTAGATGTAATAATAAATAACGGATAGAATGCTCGCTCTTTGACTATAGATAAGCCCAAAATATGCGAGTAATACTAGGCCCAATGGAGGGCGTGCTAGATCATTTGATGCGCGAGATCCTGACGGAAATCAATGATTATGATCTCTGTGTAACTGAATTTATACGAGTAGTTGATCGAAAGCTGCCAGAACATGTTTTTACTCGCTTATGTCCGGAATTAACCACCAATGCGACAACCAAATCCGGTACACCCGTTTTTGTCCAATTACTTGGTCAAGAACCGAATTGGATGGCGGAAAATGCCGTGCAAGCGGTAAGCTTTGGTGCAAAAGGCATTGACTTAAATTTTGGCTGCCCCGCCAGATTAGTTAATAGAAGTAGAGGCGGTGCAGCACTGTTAAAAGAACCGGAATTAATTCATAAGGTAGTTAGAGCCTGCCGTGACGCGGTGCCAAGTAATATTCCAGTGACGGCCAAAATTCGCCTTGGTTGGGAAAACCCAGAAGACTGTTTTGAAATAGTCGATGCGATTGAACAAGCTGGTGCAAATGAGATCACTATCCATGCTCGAACAAAAGTGGGAGGATACAAAGCTAGTGAAATTAAGTGGCCATATATTAAGCAGGTGAAAGATAGATTCTCGATACCTATTATCGCCAATGGTGAAATTTGGAATTACCAAGACGGGCAGAATTGCATCGCAACCACCGGTATCGATTCTTTAATGGTCTGCCGAGGAGCATTTAACATACCCAATTTAGGTAATGTGGTTAAATACAACCATCCTGCCATGGCTTGGTCTGAGGTGGTGGAGCTATTACTTAAGTATTCTCAATACGAAATGAAAGGTGATAAAGGCTTATATTACCCTAACAGAGTAAAGCAGTGGCTAAACTATTTACGTAATCAATACAATGAAGCAGATAACTTATTCAGAGATATTAGAACCTATAAAACAGCTGATCCGATCGTTGCTTACATCGAGAAATATCAGAACAAACTTGGCATAAAAAATCCTATGTAACGTGATTTGTGATTACATAATCTGGTTAGATCATAACAACGAGCTACCGCCTTTCAACCAAAAAATTAAATATTAAAATACTAGTAAAATACAAAAACCCCTCTATTAACAGAGGGGTTTTTGTATAGATACAAGTACAACGAACTTAACTTAACAATAAACTATCATCCGTTAGTTCTTCACCACGTACTTTAGAAAACATCTCTAATAAATCAGGCACGGCCATGTTGGATCGCTGTTCGCCTGCGACATCTAGTACGATTTTACCTTGATGCAGCATAATAGTTCGATCACCATATGCCAAAGCATCTTTCATTGAGTGCGTCACCATCATCACAGTTAAATTAAACTCTTTAACAACCGTTTGAGTCAGCTCAAGAACAAATGCTGCCATTCTTGGGTCTAGTGCAGCAGTATGCTCATCAAGCAGCAATAATTTACTGTCTGACAGTGTCGCCATTACCAAGCTCACTGCTTGACGCTGACCACCAGAAAGTAGGCCAATATTATCGCTTAATCGATCTTCTAAACCTAAGCCTAAGATGCTGATACGTTCTTGAAATAATTTTTTACGCTGAGAAGAAATCGAACGTGCCCACCCTCTGCGTTTGCCACGCATGTAAGCAAGCGCCATGTTCTCTTCTATGGTCAAATCACCACATGTCCCAGCCAATGGGTCCTGAAATACACGAGCGCACTGACTGGCTCGTTGGTCAACTCTTTGGTTAGTCACATCTAAATCATCAATACGAACTCTTCCGCCGACCATTGGTGTCTCGCCTGTTACGGCACCAAGTAAAGTAGACTTACCTGCGCCATTTGAGCCAATAACGGTTAAAAATTGGTGCTCAGGTACCTCAACAGACACACTTCTGAGTGCTTTATTTTCTAAAACGGTTCCAGGATTAAAAGTAACTTGTATGTTTTCTAAATGAATCATGCAACATCTCCTGATTCTTTTTTACCTTGAGATGCACTGCTATCGTCAGTCGGCGCACGCGACTTTTTGGCTTTTAAATTGCTCTTGACTCTTGGTGCAATTAAGGCTGCCGCAACCAATACCGCAGTGACTAGATTTAAGTCCGATGCTTGCAAACCAAACATTCCTGAGCTCAAAGCAAATGCCACCGCTAAACGATATAAGACAGAACCAATAATAACGGCTACAACAGCCATCCATATTTTTCTTCCAGGAATTAACGTTTGCCCCAGTATAACTGCAGCTAAACCGACAACAATGGTGCCTGTCCCTGAAGTCACGTCGGCAAAACTGTTGGTTTGAGCAAATAACGCGCCAGCGAAGCCAACAAAACCGTTAGATAAAGCTAGACAAAAATAAGTATAAAATGCGGTGCTTGCCCCTTGCGCTTTAACCATACGTGCATTCACACCAGTTGCACGTAAACCTAAGCCAAAATCACTATTTAATAAGCGGATCACAAACCAAGCAGAAATGAGAACTAACACACCGACTAAAATCGGTCTGACATACATTGAGTCACCGTACGCTTCAAACGGTGTAAGAATAGTATCCGAACCCAGCAAGGCAATATTTGGACGGCCCATAATACGAATATTAATAGAGAACGCAGCAATCATCGTTAGTATAGAAGCCAACAAGTGCAAAATACCACAACGTACGGCTAAAAATGCGGTTACCCAACCAGTAGCACTAGCTGCAATAATCGCTAAAAAAGTAGACAGCCAAGGATCTAAGCCTGCAACAATACCTGTAGCAGCAACCGCTGCTCCCATAGGGAAACTGCCATCCACAGTAAGATCTGGGAAATCGAGTACTCTAAACGTTAAATATACGCCCAGCGCAACTAACCCATAAATCAAGCCTATTTCTAGCGCCCCAAAAAATGCAAAAGCAGACATACATGCTCCTTTTCTGCTTGTACCAACGTTATAATTTTTCGTTAGTAAAAAACTTTCGACCAATCTTGCATAGATTGGTCGAAAGGTGTTTCTTTGACCTGTTACAACATTACACTATCGAAACAGAGTTACTTAACATCCGTGGCGCGATCTAGTACCGATTGAGGAATAGCAATGCCAAGTTTGTCTGCTACTGTTTTATTAACGATAAGATCTGAACCTTTCGCTACACGTACTGGAATATCCCCTGGATTTTGACCTTCAAGAATAGCCACCACGTAGTCTGCTGTTTGTACGCCTATTTGATAATAATCAAAGCCAAGTGCTGCAATTGCACCGGCTTCGATGTACGTTGTAGTAGCCGCAAATACTGGTGTACTTGCTTGGTTAGCGGCAATAGTCATACCTTCAATAGCACTGGCGACTGTATTGTCTATCATAGCGTAAATCACGTCAGATTTAGCTGAGATCGCTTGAGTTGCACTTTGAACATCGGCACTCTTAAGTGCTGTCGCTTCAACTAACTCTAACCCATTAGCAGCAAGGCTTTCTTTTAACAACTTCATTAAACTAACGGAGTTTGATTCGCCTGGATTGTAAACTACGCCAACCGTTTTCGCATCTGGTAGCAACTCTTTAATCAATTCTACGTGTTGCGCAATTGGTGACAAATCAGAAAGACCCGTTACATTTTTGCCTGGTTTTTCTGCATTACTTACCAATTTAGCGCCAACAGGGTCCGTTACCGCAGTAAACACGATAGGAAGATCGCGAGTAGCTGCGACAAGTGCTTGTGCAGTAGGCGTTGCAATACCTACCAATACATCAGGACGTTCACCAACATACTGGCGCGCAATTTGAACAGCAATAGCTGGATTACCTTGTGCTGTTTTAAAATCAAATTCTAAATTTTTACCTTCTTCGTAACCTTGGGCTTTTAGTCCATCCAAAAGTCCTTGACGAGTAGCATCCAGTGCCGGATGTTCAACAATTTGAGAAACAGCAACTTTGGCTGTTTTAGCAATAACACCCGTAGAAGAGAGCAACGCGGCTCCCGCCATAACTGCAGTCGCAATAATTTTACCTGCTTTCATCTTAACTCCTTGATTAGCAATATTTTTAGCGCAAAACTGTGCTTAAATTATTTTTGTTTTTGACTTGTACGTATTTGTTTACGCTTACGTAAACATTTTTACCAGTAACCAGAGCGGAATGGAAGAAGAGTTTGTTATTTATTAAAGTAATTAATAGAAATGAGAGGTTTTATAGTAATTATAAAGTACAAAAACTGACATTAGTTCTAAAACCAGCGCTCTAATGAAGCTTTATCTAACTGTTTAAAAGCACGATTTAACAACGCGGCGAGCTCTTTATAACGTGGTTTCTGTTTGATCGGCTCAATAGCAAAACCAGAGTCTTGTATTTTTTGATGTAACTCTCGATACCAACCTGCCAGTGCTGGGGGTAATGTAGTATTAGCGCGATTCCCCAGCCACCAGATTCCTTGTAATGGCAAGCTAATCGCAAATAAAGCAATAACAATTGCTTGAGGCATGGCTTGTGTGTTTTCAAAACTCATCTGCATTAAAATGCTCATAGCCGCTACGGCTGGCATCACTTTAATGCCAAATCGAGTTGCTTTAATAATTCTGTGTTCTGGAAAAATAGGCGATAGCTCTTTTCTCATCGGCCAAGTATCCATATATTTTTGTCCGCTTCGCAGATTACCGATCAGTCCAGAATTTGTGCTCATTTGTGCCTCACACTAAAAAATATTTGAATTATTCAACATTAATTATAAAATTATTGACTAAAATTAAAAATTACTCATTTTTTTTTGTTATCTTAGTCTATTATCGCTATTCTTTGCGCACCATCAATATCATTGTTGCTGTTATTTACAAATTAGGCAAATTTATGATGGTAATTAGCACGGAATGCTAGCGTGGTCATAAAATAACGACCATGTTTACACAACGGATAATGATGTTTTTTTGACCAAGGATATTGAATGACTTTCACAGTCAGTTATTCTTGAGATTCATTTTCAACCAAACTGATATTTTCAGACGATTAACAGGTAGTCACTCATGTCTAAGCTAGTTTTAGTTTTAAACTGCGGTAGTTCTTCACTTAAATTTGCTATTGTAGATGCCGATAATGGTAACGAGCATCTAACCGGCCTTGCAGAATGCCTTCATCTTCCAGATGCTCGTATTAAATGGAAACTTGATGGCAAACACGAGGCGCAGCTTGGCGACGGCGCTGCACACGATGAAGCATTGTCATTCATCGTAGAAACTATTCTTGCTTCTAAGCCAGAACTTTCTAATTCTTTATCTGCCATTGGCCATCGCGTGGTTCACGGAGGTGAAAAATTCACCCAATCGGTATTAATCGACGACGAAGTAACCAAAGGCATTGAAGATTGTGCCGCTTTGGCTCCTTTGCATAACCCAGCTGCGATTGTTGGTATTAAAGCGGCTCAAAAAGCTTTTCCTGCCTTACCTATGTCTGCTGTATTTGATACTGCGTATCACCAAACGATGCCTCAAGATGCATATTTATATGCTTTACCATACAATCTTTATAAAGAGCATAGTATTCGTCGTTACGGCATGCATGGTACCTCTCACCTATTCATTGCACGTGAAGCAGCAGAACGTCTAGGTAAACCAGCAGATGAAGTCAATATCATCAACTGTCACTTAGGTAATGGTGCATCTATTTGCGCTATTAAAAATGGCAAATCAGTAGATACTTCTATGGGGCTTACTCCACTAGAAGGTTTAGTAATGGGAACTCGTTCTGGTGACATTGATCCAGCGATTATTTTCCACTTACACGACACACTTGGTTACTCGGTAGCCGACATCAATACTATGCTAACTAAGGAGTCTGGCTTACAAGGCTTAACTCAAGTGACATCTGATTGCCGCTACGTTGAAGATAATTACCAAGATAAAGAAGATGCTGCTCGTGCTATGGGCGTATTCTGTCATCGTTTAGCTAAATACATTGCGGGTTACACAGCAACACTTGATGGACGTCTTGACGCTATCGTATTTACCGGTGGTATTGGTGAAAACTCTAGCCCAATTCGTGAGTTGGTATTAAACCGCCTAGGTATATTTGGAATTGAAGTCGATAATGATAAAAACCTTAAGGCTCGCTTCGGCGGCGAAGGTGTTATTACAACTGACGAAAGCCGCATCCCTGCAATGGTTATCTCTACTAATGAAGAATTAGTTATTGCTGAAGATACTGCAAGACTGGCAGGTCTTTAATTAAATGAACTGGCTAACTTTGTTAGCCAGTTTTGATTTGGGCTTGGGAATATATTTACATATGAATCGAGCCTTTCCCCTTAAATCAGAGGTATTCTAAGAATGTCCCGTACTATCATGCTTGTACCGATCAGCGCTGGAGTAGGCCTTACTAGTGTTAGCTTAGGTGTTATCCGTACAATGGAGCGTAAAGGTGTTAATGTTGCGTTCTTCAAACCTATTGCCCAACCACGCCACGGTGGCAACCAACCCGATCTAACTTCAACCATTATCAATACAAACAGTGATATTCAAACATCACCATCTATTCTTATGCATGAAGCCGAATCTCTTATCGGTAATGAAAAGATGGATGAGTTGCTAGAAACCATTGTCGGTCGTTACAATGAATTGAGCAACGCAGAAGTTATTCTGATTGAGGGATTGGTCCCTACCCGTAAGCATCCATTTGCGAACCAAGTCAACCAAGAAGTTGCCAAGACATTAGGTGCAGAAATTGTCTTCGTTGCTACACCGGGCACTTATAATACAGCGCAACTAAGAGAACGTATCGAGTTAGCCGTTTCTAACTTCGGTGGCACGAAAAATAAGAGCATCTCCGGCGTTATTATTAACAAACTTAACGCACCAGTTGATGATGCAGGCAGAACACGTCCCGATCTTTCAGAGATTTTTGATGAAGCAGACGCGGCGAAACAAGCCAACATCAAAACAATGGAAATCATTAATGCAAGTCCAATTCGTGTTTTAGGCTGTGTGCCTTGGAGCATTGATCTTATCGCGACTCGCGCTATTGATATGGCCAAGCACTTAGACGCTGAAGTGATACACGAAGGCGACATGTATAATCGCCGTATTAAGAGTATTACCTTCTGTGCACGTTCGCTACCACACATGGTTGAACACTTTAAACCTGGCTCATTGTTAGTGACGTCAGCTGACCGTCCAGACGTGATTGTAGCAGCGGCTTTGGCAGCAATGAACGGCGTTGAAATTGGTGCTATTCTTCTTACTGGTGGGTATGACTTACCAAAAGAAATAACTAAAGTATGTAAACGTGCTTTTGAAACCGGGCTACCTATTTTTAAAGCGCAAGGTAATACATGGCAAACATCACTTAACTTACAAAGCTTTAGCTTGGAAGTCCCTGCTGATGATAAAGATCGTATCGAATTTGTAAATGATCATGTTGCCAGACACATTGATGGGCCTTGGATTGATTCTTTATCAGAAGGTACGCAAGGCATTCGCCGTCTAAGTCCACCAGCTTTCCGTTATCAATTAACAGAATTCGCACGCCGTGCAGCCAAACGTATTGTATTGCCTGAAGGTGATGAGCCTCGTACAGTAAAAGCAGCAGCGATTTGTGCTGAACGTGGAATCGCAACATGTGTTCTTTTAGGTAATCCTGAAGAAATTCGCCACGTCGCCGCACAACAAGGTGTTGAGCTTGGTGCTGGTGTTGAAATTATAGATTCAGCAGCCGTTCGCGAAAAGTATGTTGCTCGTCTTGTTGAGCTACGCTCGAAAAAAGGCATGACCGAAGTGGTTGCTCGTGAAAAGCTGGAAGATTCTGTCTTCCTTGGCACAATGATGCTTGAAGCGAATGAAGTTGATGGTTTGGTTTCTGGCGCGGTTCACACCACAGCTAACACGATTGTTCCTCCATTCCAGATAATCAAAACAGCGCCAGGCGCGTCTATCGTATCATCAGTATTCTTCATGCTACTGCCTGACCAAGTATTAGTATACGGTGATTGTGCAATCAACCCAGATCCAACCGCAGAACAACTTGCAGAAATCGCCATCCAATCTGCAGATTCTGCTATCGCCTTTGGTATTGATGCTCGTGTAGCCATGATCTCATACTCTACTGGTGAATCTGGTAAAGGTGCAGATGTAGACAAAGTACGTGAAGCAACCAAACTGGCTCAAGAGAAACGTCCTGATCTTATTATTGATGGCCCACTTCAATACGATGCAGCGATCATGGAAAACGTAGCGGCGTCTAAAGCACCAAACTCTCCTGTTGCAGGTAAAGCGACCGT
This sequence comes from Vibrio sp. TH_r3, assembly GCF_033101115.1. NCBI lineage: Bacteria > Pseudomonadati > Pseudomonadota > Gammaproteobacteria > Vibrionales > Vibrionaceae > Vibrio > Vibrio sp. TH_r3. Next base: position 154,847 of record NZ_JAWMPW010000004.1, read on the forward strand.
GTTTGTATTCCCTGACTTGAATACGGGTAACACAACCTATAAAGCAGTACAACGTTCTGCTGACTTGGTTTCTATTGGTCCAATGCTTCAAGGTATGCGTAAGCCTGTTAACGATTTGTCTCGTGGCGCGTTAGTAGATGATATTGTTTATACTGTAGCCCTAACGGCAATTCAGGCAGAACAAGCCGCACAAATTGAAGTAGCTAAATAAGGTAACTGTATTGTTTATAATGCTAGTTATAGTAAAAACTAGTGAGATAAAACAACTCAAGTAAAATAGAAAAAACCCCGATATATACTATCGGGGTTTTTATTTGTAGTATTTTATTATTAAATATTTTGTTTAATAAGCATACAATAAATCTATACCATTAAGCCTGAATACCGACAATTAACCAAGGTGCGTTGTCTATTGTCAAATCACGCTCAAGATGCCAAACGTCATTGATATCTTCTTCAATCCCTTCCACTGCATCACGATAGCGACCATTAAACTGCAAGCTTAACTGAGCGGTAGAACCGTCATAATCTGCACGAACAATTTCTGCGTCAACGTACATTACATCGGTGTGCTGTTCACCTTGCAATTGAGCTCGTTCTGCTTTCAGATCTTGATATAAACTCGCTGAAACATACTCTTCTATAGTGTTTAATTCGTTATGGTTCCATGCACCTTGCAAAATTCTATAATGTTCACGAGCACCATTTATAAGGGCTGCTTGATCAAAACCAGGCGCGAAGTTGTGTGGAACATCCGCTTTACCTGCAGAGCCAAACCCGGTAGACGATTGAGCTTGCTCAGAAGCCTGAAACTTCATTGATGAATCACTATTTTGTTGATAACCAGTTTGCTGATGGCTCTGCCTTTGATAATCAGAATTTTGGTGACCAGCCGTTGAATAAGCCTGCTGATTCATTCCACCTGCTTTTGCTGCCAGTATTCCGCGCAAAAACTTGAAACCAAAATAAGCAATCAAACCTATAATGAGAATATCCATGAATTGAATACCGTCAAATGCTCCGCCAAAAAACGCCGCGAGTAATCCACCAGCAAGTAGGCCACCCATTAAACCACCGAGTAACCCACGCTTGCTACCTGTTGATGCTTGCGATGGATCTTTCTTCAATGAATTGGTATTTTGCTGAGCCTGCTTAGGCGCAGGCGCTGTTTTAAAGCTTTTACCAAAAGATTTTCCTCCGCCGAAACGTTTTGCATCAGCCGTAGGAGAGGTGGTTACGGTAAACATAATAAGTGCAACCATAGCTAAAATACTTCTCATTTTGTTCTTCAATTTTATTCAACCTTATTTTTATTTTTGACTAGACCCAAGCAACTTTAAAATGTAAGTAGGGAAACACGTTTAAGCATAGGGTTAACTGTCCGTATTTTGGCATCATATATGTAAATTTCGAATAATTGAATCTTTTGTATCACTCTGAGTGTTGCTAAATATTACAGGGAAAAATACCTAATAAATTCCTAAGCATAAAATCTTGACCTTTTATACATGACACATAAAATAATGAACTTTGTTCATTATTGATCAGGTTATTACGACAACCAATTAACCTGCTCAACATAAATAAATCGGCACATGGAAGTATGGCACGAAGAAATGATCACACTCGAGAAGAGCTTATTAATCTAACGCTGAATAAAGCAAAAGAATTTCTAGCCAATCAACCTCATCATAAGTTAAGCCTAAGAAAATTAGCCAATGCAATCGATTATGTACCCAGTACGTTGGTCAATGTATTTGGTAGCTATAATTTATTGCTATTACAAGTTGTCGCTCAAACTGTCGATGAACTGCAAGCCGAAGCGGCTAAAACACTCGAAACATCAGCAAACCCACAAGATGCCTTATATAATTTAGCCTACTGTTATCACGATTTTGCTCAGCATAACCCATATCGTTGGCGTCTTATCTTCCAACACTCGATGAATGGTGAAGACTTACCTGACTGGCAATCTCAACGTATTCATAACATGACCAGTATGTTGGAACATTTGGTTGCAATTATATCTCCAGAAAAATCCACTGAAGAAGTGGTAGAATCTAGCCGAGTACTTTGGGCTGGCGTTCATGGTATAACTCAACTTAGCGTAGATGATATGTTTTTCACCTCTGAACCTATCAACGGTAAAGCACTTATTACCAACCTATTAGCACACTATTTAAAATAGTCGACTATTCAAGTAATGAATTAAAATAAGGTCTAGTATGGCAGCAGAAAAAACGTCACGTTTGTTTAAAAACTCACTATTGACGCAGCAACGTTTTTTACCTTATTTCATTACCCAATTCTTGGGTGCCTTTAACGACAATGTATTCAAGAACACCTTATTAATTTTAGTCGCTTTTGCGGGCGTTGATGCATTAGCGATTTCACCAAATTTATTTATTAATCTAGCCGCGGGGCTTTTTATCTTGCCGTTTTTCTTATTTTCAGCAACCGCAGGAGAATTAGCGGATAAATATGATAAAGACTGGTTTATACGTAAGGTAAAATTACTCGAAATAGTCATTATGCTATGCGCCGCAGTCGGATTTGTTACCCAAAGCTACTTAGCATTACTAATGCTGTTATTTTTAATGGGAACTCAATCAGCCTTCTTTGGTCCCGTTAAATACTCTCTCTTACCTCAACATCTCAAAAGTGACGAACTTTTATCTGGCAATGCTTTAGTTGAAACCGGTACGTTTCTGGCTATTTTGTTGGGGACAGTGATTGCAGGTGTTATAACCTCGTTCGACCATGCCATTTATATCGCTTCATTGTGCGTCGTATTATTTTCAATCCTCGGATACCTCGCGAGCCGTTTTATTCCATCAACGCCGGCAGTTAATCCTACTAGCTCTATTAGTTGGCAACCGATAAAACAGACCCGAACGACATTGCGCATTGCTAAACAAGATAAAATCATTTACAAATCGATTCTAGCAATAAGTTGGTTTTGGTTTTTAGGAGCAAGTTACCTCACTCAATTTGCCACTTTTACTCAACAATATTTAAATGGTAGTGAAGCAGCCGTTTCGTTCTTGCTGGCATTATTTTCGGTTGGCATAGCGCTTGGTTCTCAACTATGCGACAAACTATCTAACCATCGTATTGAATATGGAATTGTCCCATTAGCTAGCATCGGTATCAGTTTATTTGGATATCTACTGGCCTTTTCTGTTCCTGATAATCTACCGCCATTAACTCAGTTTTCTGACTTTGTTAATTATACTGCGCTGTGGCCGACCTTTATTTATCTATTACTGCTTGGCGTATGTGGCGGACTATTCATTGTCCCACTTTACACCATAATGCAAGTTAGAGCTCAAAAGGCACAACGTTCACAAGTTATTGCCGCTAATAATATTTATAACGCGGTCTTCATGGTGGCAAGTGCGATAATGGGCATTATCTTGCTTGGCTTAATAGAACTCTCTATTCCAATTTTTTTCTTGATATTATCTTTATTAAATTTGCTGGTTGCTCTGTTTCTATTTATACAAGTCCCCATCTATGTTGTCCGATTTCTAGTACGGTTATTCGCACATTTAATTTACCGCGTAAAACAGGTCAATTTACATCATCTACCGAAAAAAGGTGGCGCACTGTTAGTCTGCAATCATGTAAGCTATATGGACGCTTTATTACTGAGTGCAGTAAGTCCACGATTAATTCATTTTGTTATGGAACAAGACTACGCAAACTTTAAGCCCATAAAGGGATTTTTAGCTAAAGCGGGGGTCATCCCCATTTCATCAAACGATACTCGATCGATAGTAAAAGCGTTCAAAAGCGTGGAACAAGCGCTTGCAGAGGGTAAAATTGTTTGTATTTTTCCTGAAGGGAAGTTAACCCCAAATGGTGAAATACAACCTTTTATGCGTGGCGTCGAGCTTATTCTCAATCGTTCAGCTGTTCCGGTCATTCCATTGGCATTAAAAGGCATGTGGGGCAGTTATTTCAGCCGTTACAAAGGTCGAGCTTGTAGAGGGTTTCCACGTAGATTTCGAGCCAAGATAGAAATTGAAGCGGGTTTGGCTATTTCACCAAAACAAGCAAGCGCCCATTATATTCATCAACAAGTGCAACAGCTAAGAGGCAATAATCAATGAGTAAAAACAACCTAGTATTTTTTATTGTTGCCGCAACATGTCTAACACCTTGGATTTCGTCGCCTACCGCGTTGGTTATGGGATTTGCCTTATCCAGCTTAGGTTTTGTTCCTCAAACATTACCTATTGGCAAAATAACCAAAAAACTCCTCGCTTATTCTATTGTGGGTCTGGGGTTCGGTATTCATTTTCAAGAAGCATTAGCAGTGACAGGGCAAGGCATTGGGATGATCATTGTCTCTATCTTTGGCACGTTGACCATTGGTACCTTGATAGCCAAAAAAGCAGGATTAAATAGAGAGGGCGCCTACTTAATTTCGGCTGGTACGTCTATATGTGGCGGTAGTGCAATTGCTGCAGTTTCTCCCGCAATAAAAGCCTCAGACGAACAAACAGGGCTGGCATTGGCTGTGGTATTTGTTCTTAATTCAATCGCCTTATTTATTTTTCCATTGATCGGCCATGCACTCGATTTAGATCAACATACCTTTGGCACATGGGCAGCAATCGCCATTCATGATACATCATCTGTAGTTGGGGCAGCATCTGCTTATGGGGAAGAGGCGTTAAAAACAGCGACAACACTTAAACTGGCACGAGCATTATGGATTGTTCCAGTGGCTTTTATTAGTGCCTTACTGTTCAACAATGGTGAAAATAAAGTCAGAGTGCCATTCTTTATTGTATTTTATTGTGCGGCAATATTAATTAGCGATTATCTGCCTCAATTCGACAACATTTATGACTCTATTTTTGTGATAGCCAAACAGACTTTAGTGGTTTGCTTGTTTTTAATTGGTTCAAGTATTTCTTTAGATAAATTAAAAGCGGCAGGCGCTAAACCATTACTTTTCGGTGTGTTTTTGTGGGTTGCAATCTCAACTCTGTCGCTTGCTTGGTTGACTCTTGCGTAAATAAAGATAATAAACAACCAATAAAAATGCGCTCAACTCTGCCAAGGATTTAATAACACCTTGAGTGAACAACGCAAGCGTAATCAATAATATTGCACAAATGATGCTTAAAAACTTCATGTAATCGCCCTTTAATAACTGCTGGGCATATTATTAGGCTTTCTTATACGAAAATAAATTCATTTTTGGACTAAGAAATAACCAATTGTTTGGTTAAATTTTGGCTTAATTGACTAGCCAATTAAGCTAACTAACCAAAGTATAATTGGTAATATTCTCACTAAACCATTGTTTTATTTTTGCTCGAGGGATTTTAATCGCAGAGGATTGACTAATAAATTCTGGCATTAAAACATAGTCTATCGGCCATTTGAATTTATCCAGATGTTTCGCAATAACCTGTTCATATTCACTTTTATGGAGCAATCTATCGCATTGCACAACCGCAACAGGTCGTGCACCATAAACACTGTCTTTTACTGCAACAACCATTACATTCCTTACCTGTGGATGGAACGATAACGCTTTTTCAATTTCCTCACAGTGGATATTTTCTCCTCCTGAGATAAATTGATTGTCGGCACGGCCAAGGATACAGATTTCATCTCCATGCCACTCGCCAAGATCTTTACTATCAAACCAACCATCCTCGGTTAAAGGCGTAATGAAACCATGAGAAAAATAACCTGATGCTAATGTTTCACCGCTAATAAAGATTCGCTTGTCATCAATTTTAATGTTGCGTTTAGGCAATAAAAAACCGACCCCTACTCGACCGTCAACCGGTTTAGCCATTACTGTCGAAGCGGCTTCGGTCATACCATAGCCTAACCACGTATCAATTCCCCGTTGGTTTGCTGCTTGCGCAAGAGTAATGGGTATATGACTGCCTCCCAGTAACACTCTTGTCAAACAAAGTGGTCGTCCATCATATAATAAGCGTTTCAATTGAGTAGTAACAAGAGAGGCATGAGTAACCTGTTGTAAATCTTGATAGAGATCAGCTCCCTCACCAATTTTAAGACAAGCTCCAGTAACCAGCCAACGCCAAACAATCGCTAAACCAGAAACATGGTACATAGGGAGACTCAATAACCAAGTATGTTGTTTATTGAATTTGAATCGCTCCAGTAAGCCTTGCGCCGAAGCAATATGTTGTTGTTTTGTATGCGCTACCGCTTTGGCCGATCCCGTTGTCCCAGAAGTAAAAATAATGCTAGTAAGATCTTGTTCTGACACATCAGGGCATGGAGTCTGTGGGGAGCCCGTATTCCAATCAATGGAGATATGCAACGGACGATAATTCGGATCCGATGCTACTTTTGCTAATGAAGTATCACATTTAGCCAATGATGTATCACACAGTTTGTCGCCATCGGTCATATCAAAACCGCTAGAGTGGACCCAATAGTGACAATCACCAAGAACTTGTAACTTCTTCTGTAATTGATTTGCGGTCGTTGGCGCAATAAATGCACCGATCGCACCAATTCGGCAACAGGCCAAATAGATTAGCAGTAACTCTGGGTTATTTTTAGAAATAAGCGCAACAACCTCACCTCTAACAACCCCTTGTTCCAATAGAGATTGACTCAACCTGTCAACGACTGAGCCGATCTCTAGCCAAGTAAAAGCCTTACCAGCATACCTCAATGCCGTCTCTGACGGAGTGCGTTGTCGCCAACATTCCAAACCACATTCTGTGGTTGAAAGTTGAGACTTAGCCGAAAGTAAATCGTTGCTCATGAGTTAATCTATCATGTCTGTTCGTATGCCAATGTTCGGCTAAATACACTCGCTACTTTGCCAAACAACAGGTTGGTCGCATAACTTAACTAAAGGTAAAGTACAATTTGGCCATTCGACTTCAAGCTGACAACCAAACAATTTAATGGTATCTAAACCCGGTACTGTGTCAGGTGTTTGCCAATGAGAAAAGCGAGCTAACTGAGTTAAACCTAGGCTTGATTCAATACCCGAACTAATCACGGCGGTTATACCCAATCGCTTAGCCTCTTTAACCAACTCGATGCAGCGATATACAGAACCAATTAAGGTTGGCTTAATAATTAGCACCTTCGCTCCAGTCAAGGCATTCAGTTCAAAATCCGCGGTCTTTATTGCATCTTGTAAGGTTTCATCCCAAGCAATCGCAATACCAGTATTAATGGCAAAGGTAAAGCTGTTGCCGGGTTCGAAACAAGGCTCTTCAACATATTCAATTCTATGTCGAAATGAAGGTTTAATATAAGAAGAGAACTTCTCGGCTTTCTCCAGTGACCATGCTCTGTTGGCATCCAGTCTTAGTTTGAGATCGGGTATCGACTCCAAAAACAGATTAACTAACATACCATCACGGATAGGCTCGTAAATGCCTACTTTAATTTTGGCTACCTTTTTTTCTGTCGGTAAGTTTTCTAAAATTGGCAACAGTAAATCAGGGTCACCAGTACACAAGGGAGCTGCATCATAATTGCCAGCTAACGGTAATTCAGCACGTAATTCAAGCTCGGCGAAAGATAAACCACTCGCCACAGAAGGATAAAGGTCATCGAATGGAAATTCTTCACCACTCACCCACTGTTCTAATTGAACTTGTGCTTGTTGCCCTGCTTGTTCTGTTGTTTCTCGGCTAAAGCCAACCAAAGGTGCTATTTCGCCATAGCCACTTTTACCCTGCTCAGTTAATTCAACTATCCAACCAACTCTTTCGGTTAATTTGTTCTCTCGAAGTATCACTCCGCTGTCCATAGGAAGTTGGTATTTGTATAGCTTTGCTTGACGCATAGTAATCTCAATAAAGTAATGTTGAATATCTAATGTTTAACAATATGAAAACCTACAACCGCTCAGGTTTTATGATTAAACTGAGCGTTGATAATGTGCATCATGGTTAAGGTTTACTTAATTGCGAACCTTATATTTATGGGTTCTGAGGCTTTTAATTTCAAGGTAACGTACTTCAAGGCTAAGGATTTCTAGGGAATTTAGAGAAATCTGGACGTCGTTTCTCGTTAAATGAGTTACGTCCTTCTTGCCCTTCTTCCGTCATATAAAACATCATAGTGGCATTACCAGCGAGCTCTTGCAGGCCAGCTTGACCATCGCAATCAGCGTTTAAAGCGGCTTTCAAACAACGCAACGCCATTGGGCTATGTTGTAACACTTCACGACACCAACGAACGGTTTCTTTTTCCAATTCGTCTACCTTAACAACGGTATTCACTAATCCCATGTCTAATGCTTCTTGTGCGTCATAGAAGCGACATAAAAACCAAATTTCACGCGCTTTTTTCTGACCAACGATACGAGCCATATACGAAGCACCCCAACCACCATCAAATGAGCCAACTTTTGGCCCAGTTTGACCAAATTGGGCATTTTCAGCAGCAATGGTTAAATCGCACATCATGTGTAATACGTGCCCGCCTCCAACAGCATACCCAGCTACCGCCGCAATAACCGGTTTAGGACAGGTTCTAATCTGACGTTGAAAATCTAAGACATTTAAATGGTGTGTTCCATTGTCATCACGATAGCCACCATAATCGCCACGAATTTTCTGATCACCACCAGAACAAAAAGCATCTTCGCCTAGTCCGGTAAGAATAATGACACCAACCTGCTCATCATAGCGAGCATCAGCTAGGGCTTTGATCATTTCATTCACAGTTTGCGGACGAAACGCATTGCGAACTTGTGGGCGAGCAATGGTGATTTTCGCGATACCATCTATCGATTTGTGATAGTGAATATCTTCGTATCCATCACTGCAATCTACCCATGATACTGGAGCGTAAAGTTCTTGTTCGGTCATTCCAACTGTTCTTGCCATGTTTTGATCCAATCATTGTATTATTAACTAAAAGCGTAACGAACATTGCTCAAGTTTTGCTTTAATTAGCTGAGCAAGTTTATCAGGCCTCTCTTTATGGACATTATGCCCAGCGCCTTCTATCGCGGTAAAACTCAATTCACTTTGCTTGGCTAAACTGAAAAATTTCTCATCTTTTTCTCCACATATGTAGTGAATAAAGCCAGTATTTGTCGCAAGTTGATCTAATAAAAAAGGTTGTTTTGCTAACGACGTCGCCATTAGCATTTCTGCAATCGCACTTCCTTGATTATGCGCTCTCTTATCAATCAATTCATCTGTTTGCTGTTTATTTAGCGATGCAAACACAGATTGCTGATACCAATCGGTTAAAACCTGTTCTATTGGTTGTTGTCGAAATCGGCATGCCCAATTTGTATCATTGGCCAATCGCTGCTGTTTTTCTTTTTGGTCAGTTAAGCCAAAATGGCCGCCTTCAATAAAACAGGCACTTATATTTAAATCTCGTAAAAAACCATGAACTAAAGCAAACATAACCAATCGAGCACCAAGAGAATAACCCACTAGCACAATCGGTCGTTCAGGTTGGTCATGTAACGCTCGCTCGACAGACATAATAGCTTGACGAATAAGTTGACCACAATGCGCAAAATCAATCGGCTTAACGACTTTACTTTGCCCATGACCGGGTAAATCAACCGTGAAACAAGTGTAGTTTGTTAGGCAATCAATCAATTCTTGCCAATCGGTACCATCGCCCAATAAACCATGTACAAAAACTAATATCGGCTTTTGTTCTTGCTCTGTTCGAGCCGCGTATTGCTTAACAAAAAGCATGAATTTTTTGTACCAAACGTTGAATATCTTGCGATGCTTGTCCAGCAGGAGTCAGCAGTTCGATAACCAATGCGCCTGATCCCGACTGTAAATGTGCAACAGAAGCATCCATTAATTGCTGTAAGCTATCGGGTTTAAGGTATTTCAAGTTAAACTGCCTGGCTGCATGTTCAAATTGATAACCATGAGGCATTTGATAGAGTGCTTGTTTTTTATCTGTCGGCACGGGTAATAAATCGAAAATAGCCCCACCGTCATTGTTTGTCACAAGGATAACTGTCGGAACGGCTGAATGGTGGTACAACGCCAGAGAATTGAGATCATAAAGTAAAGAAATGTCCCCCAACAAAAGCAACATCGCTTCATTATTAATTCGTTGTACGCCCGCCGCTGTAGCGACTAATCCATCAATACCAGACGCCCCACGATTAGAATAAGTTCGGTTACCTTTCAGCGCAGAGACCATATCAATTAACCTAACAATTAAACTGTTGCCAATAAACAAGTCGGTTTTATTGGCGATAGTCTCAAGTAATGCTGCCAAGTTGATCTCTGACAATTTGAGTTCAGAATTACTCTGAGATGGAAAAATCTCTTTATCCCATAACAAACTTTTCACTCTAGAGGCATACTGCTTTAGCTCATCGGCCCAACATTGGTGAGTACTAGATTGCGATGCAAGGTGAGCAAGTTGGTTATTAACCCACTCGACAATATTAGCGTGAATATGCGTTTGAGGCAGGCTATTGGGATTAAGTCGCTGTTGTTGATTAGACACTAACGTATAATTGGCTTTGTTACTCGAAACTTGTTGGTGAATAAACCCATTTAGAGATTTAGAGACTAACCTTGCGCCAAACTGCAAGATAAAGTCGCATGAAGCCAATCGCACGGCAACGCGCTGATTTCTTAGCCACAAGTCATAATGTTGCCATTCACTCGATACGCCTGATTGTGGATCACACAATATAGGCCACCGCAAAGCTTTTCCTAACGCCAACGCCTTCTCTGCTTCCGCAAGGTCAACACTACCAATAATAATCAAACCTTTATGCGCCGCTAAAAATGTAGCGTCATCATGAACAAATGAGCGGTTGTTGACCTGTTTAGTGTACGGTTGACTATCTGTTAGCCAAGCTTGCACACCCCGTAAGTACCGATAGAAAACCGCCGTTTTTTTACTATCAGTTAAATCATCGTATTTATTTATGGCAGTGTGCTGATTTGCTTTGTTGCCATCATTACAATCAGATAGCAGATAGAGCGGCTCGGCAAACGGACAATTGATGTGTACTGGACCACCCGCAAGGCGTTGTTGAAACAACAGGTTGTCTGTCGATGACAACAGCCATTCAGCGGATATCGCTTCACTAGGAACAGGCAAATTCAAACTGCTAGTAACGTGCTCGGAATAAATACCGATCTGACTTATTGCTTGATTCGCACCACAATCTATTAATTCTGGAGGCCTATCTGCGGTTAACACCACTAGCTTTTCACCGGTCAGCTTAGCCTCTGCGATAGCAGGCAATAAATTCGCCACCGCTGTTCCTGAGGTGACAATAATAGCAACGGGTAACAAACTCGCTTTGGCTAGTCCCAGAGCAAGAAAACCTAAGCCACGTTCATCAAAGTGAGTATGCAGAATTAAATTTTCTTGTTCATCCGCTTCTAATGTCAATGGTGTTGAACGAGAGCCCGGAGCAACACAAACATGCTGAACGCCCAACCGAGTTAACTCTTCTAAAATCAATTTAGACCAGAGGCGATTAAGTCGGGCTTGATTCTGCTCATTATGCTGGTCAAGTTGACTCATGAAATGACTCCCAATACACTATTTTCCTCTAGTAAACTCAGTAACGTCGCCATTTTCTTGTCTAATTCATTCCATTCTACGTCCGCTTGCGAACCTTCTACAATTCCTGCTCCAGCATAAAGATGTAGCTCATTTTCTGCCACAAATGCACTTCTTATCGCCACACAAAACTCAGCTTTTTGATGACTTATATACCCCATAGACCCGCTATACCAGCCACGCGAAAACGGTTCGTGGTCATGAATGTAACGAATAGCGGCTTCTCTTGGTAAACCTGCGACGGCTGCTGTCGGCTGAAGGGCAGATAGTAGTTGCACACCATTGATACCTTGTTTAAGGTGAGCTTGAATATTGCGTTTTAGATGTTGTACCTTACGCAATTGCACCAATCTTGCGTCCGTTTGAACATCAATACTGTGGGAATATGGCGATAACCTATCAATGATATCATCCACGACATATTGGTTTTCAGTGAGATTTTTTCTATCGTTGGTTAGCCAGTTTGCCAACTCGGAATCTTTTTGTTGATTGTTGCCACGACCAATGGTGCCGGCCAATGCTTCTGTTTCGAGTTCTTGACCATTGCGGCTGTACAATCTCTCAGGAGTAGAGCCAATAAAAGCTTGCGATTCATCCAACGCAAATAAAAAATGGAAACTGTGTTTATTTTCAATCCAACTCGACTTCAACAATTGAGCGGCAGATACCGCTGAATCTAGCTCCACTGTTGTCTTTCTAGCTAACACTACTTTTTTAAACTGATTTTGTCTGATTTTCATCAATACATCATCTATCTGGCTATACCATTTATGTTCGTTCGGGCAATGATCTACCGACTCAACTTGGCACTCAATAACTGGCAATGGTGAGGCATGCACCGATAGCCTTTGCAATGCGTTAATGATTGCTGCTTTACTATCGGCAAGATTGACGCACAGCGACCACTGGTTATCGAATCTGACCAGTTCTATTTGCGGCAAAAAAAAGTAAGCCGAAAGCCCCTTACTATTTTTTTCAGTTGGCCTCGGCAGGCTCTCCGTTGGGTTAGCGGCTGATTGCAAGGAACTGGCGAAGGATTTCCCTCCCCAAATGCGCTGATTTTCACCCAAAATAGTATAGGCCGGCGCCGGTTCGGAAAAAGTATGAACTTTACCAAGTGCCACAACCTCTTCACGTAAATCACGCGACTGCCAATAAAATTTTGGAAAATGCGGTTGCGCCTCAAGCCAATCAATACACGCCACATTAGGCCCGCTCGTTAAAGGCTGAGCAATTCGAATGTCTTGCTCTTTCGTAGTAGCAACTTGACTAATTAGTTCATCGATAGCTTGACTAAAATGGGACAAATCCACCTCGAAATGTTTAATACACAGAGTTCATATTATGCACCGCACTCTATTTGCTGACTAGCGGCAAATCAAGTTAGATGATCAGTTTTGAGTGAGTCATTAGCTCAAACACCTCTAAAGGGGTAACATCTGTTTAATTTATAACAGATTTTTATTCTAAAAATTTCAAAAGTGGTGTACTTTAATAAAATAAAATCAGAAAGATAGGGAATAGAGCAATGTATAATATCGGGATGTCATCGAAACTCGATAGTGTCTGCTATGACATTAGAGGTCCAATACTCAAACATGCTAAACGCATGGAAGAAGAAGGCAATAATATTCTAAAACTGAATATTGGTAATCCCGCCCCTTTTGGATTTGATGCCCCGGATGAAATTCTTGTCGATGTTATACGTAATTTACCCACCTCTCAGGGGTACACCGACTCAAAAGGTATCTATTCAGCCCGTAAAGCCGTCGTGCAACATTACCAACGACGAGGCATTCGTAGCTTGGATGTCGAAGATGTCTACATTGGTAATGGCGTTTCAGAACTGATTGTAATGGCGCTGCAAGCGTTGCTTAACAACGGCGACGAACTGCTAGTTCCTGCACCAGACTATCCATTGTGGACAGCCGGTGTTTCCTTGTCTGGCGGCACGCCAGTACATTATATATGTGATGAAAGTTCAGACTGGTATCCTGATCTTGATGATATTAAAAGTAAGATAAGCAAAAAAACCCGAGCCATTGTTCTGATTAATCCAAATAATCCAACTGGTGCGGTTTATAGTCGAGATTTTTTATTAGAAGTCATTGAAATTGCGCGACAAAATAACCTAATTATCTTTGCTGACGAAATCTATGACAAAGTACTGTACGACGGAGCAACTCACACAACTATGGCTAGCTTAGCCGAAGATGTATTAATGGTTACATTCAACGGGTTATCTAAGGCGTATCGTGTATGTGGATTCCGCAGTGGTTGGATGTTCCTCACTGGCCCTAAACATCTGGCCAAAAGCTATATAGATGGTTTAGATATGTTGGCTTCTATGCGTCTATGTGCCAACGTACCAATGCAACACGCCATTCAAACCGCATTGGGTGGTTATCAAAGTATTAACGAGCTGATTCTACCCGGTGGACGCTTACTAGAGCAACGCGATAGAGCTTATGAGCTTATTACTCAAATCCCAGGCATTTCATGTGTTAAACCAAAAGGAGCGATGTACTTGTTCCCCAAAATCGACACTAAGATGTATAACATCAAAGATGATCAGCAGATGGTGCTCGATTTCTTAATTCAAGAGAAAGTATTGCTGGTTCAAGGAACGGGATTTAATTGGCCTAAACCCGATCACTTTAGAATTGTAACCTTGCCGCATGTAGAAGATTTGGAAACTGCAATTGGTCGATTTGAACGATTTATTTCAACTTATAGCCAATAAAGTCACTCAAATAGCGACTTCTATGACTTATAATGATTGAAAAAATTCTCTATGATAAAAAACGCCTTAATGGGCGTTTTTTTCGTTTTATAGATCATTATTGGTTAAGGAAAACAAAGTGAAACCACAACAAAGTACATTTATGGCTTGGGTTACTCGTATGCCGCTAATTAAACGTTGGGCATTAATGCATTGCTTTCAAGAAGAAAATGTATCGGAACACTGTCACCAAGTATCCGTCATTGCACACTTATTAACCGTGATAAAAAACAAGCGTTACGGAGGGCACCTAAGCCCAGAAAAAGCAGCCGTCGTGGCCATTTATCATGAAATTTCAGAAACGAAGCTGCAAGATATGAATTCAAAAACTAAATATCATAGCCCGGAATTTACCGCAGCATTCAAAAAGCTAGAAGATATTGCGGAACAAGAATGTTTAGATACATTACCAGTCGATTTAAGAGACGAGTTTTCCGATTTAGTTATCCAAAAAAATGTCGATAATGAATACAAAAAAATCGTAAAAGCCGCTGATATTTTGTCCGCGTACATCAAAACACTCAACGAATTGAGGTTCAACAATGATGAATTTCAACACGTAAAGGAAGGGCTTGATCCGCGTATTGAACAACTGGTTGAAACCATGCCAGAGGTAAAAGACTTTATGGATATCTTTTGTGATAGCTGTACGACCACTTTTGATAAAATATCTGGTTGATTAGCCTGACGGCTAAATCTAGACGTCATTTATGCTAGTGCCTATTTAATTGAGCTTTTTAAGCGCATTGTTTGGCTAAAAACAGTTGCTCTTGTTCAAGCAAAAATGGTTGGGTGAAGCTTTCAATCCATTGATCAAGCTCCCAGCCATCAACACTCGGTTGGACGATAGCCAACTGAGAAAGCTGATCTTGCTTTATCGTCGCCAATCGATGCTGTGTTCCGGTCTCAACCGTGAGTAATTTTTCACTGTTGCCTATAAATTTTTGTTTCAATATCTGGGTAAGTTGATAAACCGATAACGCAGATTCAATTCTATATAAATAGCCACCAGCTACTTTCTGCCTTGACCAATAATCGCACTCATTTAAGTCCAGTGGTTGTTTAGTAAGAAAAATGGCACGACTTTGATAGTGACAAGCTGCAAGGGTAACGGGTGTGTGTTTAAACTCAGGTTGACCGGAAAAGGCATCGGTATGAGGGGCAATAAGATCACAAGGTTTACTGTTTTTTGCCGTCAGGTTATTCCAATGAATGGCGACAAACACTTGCTCACTTGAAACCTCATCACTAATTTCAACTCTGGCTTGGCACTCTCCTTGTGCGTTCATCACTTTGGCTATTTGTCCTTGATCAATGGTAAAACGCTTGGCAATTGTTGGATGAATGAGCATAAACGGCTCCGGTTTATGTTCTGCCAACCGAGCTGACAACCCTGTGCGAGTCATGGTATGCCAATGATCCCGACTACGGCCAGTATTGAGTAACAACGGATATGTTTCACTGGTGTCACTTTTCGGTAACTGATGTTCAACCGCAACAAAGTTGGCGCGCTTGTTCGCGGTAAAGAATTGACCGTCAGTAAACATACGTTGATCAACAATATCATCTTGTAACGAAGTAACTGGCCACTGTTGTGGCGACAATTGGCTATAGCCCTTATCATCTAATTGGGTTAATCCAATCAAGTTAAGATCTCGTTCACCGTTATGGTTATCTTGAGTTGTTAACTGAGCGTATTCTCGGAAAATTTCGCCTTCATGTCGATAATCAAACGCCTGTGTAAAGCCCATTTTTTTGGCTACTTGGCTTATAATCCACCAGTCAGGTTTAGCTAACCCAGGGCTCGGCATTAATCGGCGCTGACGAGAAATGCGTCGTTCAGAGTTGGTTACTGTACCTGATTTCTCGCTCCAACCTTGCGCAGGAAGAACCATATCGGCAAAGCGCGTTGTTTCAGTATCGGCAATACAATCAGACACCACAACAAAGGGACAGTCCCGCAATGCGGATTTAATTTTTTCACTATCCGGTAAACTGACAACTGGGTTAGTCGCCATGATCCAAATAGCTTTTATTTTTCCGTCTTTAAGCGCATCAAACATATCAATTGCTTTAAGGCCGGGTTTAGTTGACAAGTTATCAGATTGCCAAAAACGTTTAATCGATTCTATATGGTTGGGATTATCAAACTCCATGTGCGCCGCCAATGTGTTGGCTAATGCACCGACCTCACGTCCACCCATCGCATTAGGCTGCCCTGTCACTGAAAATGGACCACTACCAACTTTTCCTATTTTGCCTGTTGCAAGGTGACAATTTACAATTGCATTAACTTTATCGGAGCCTGAGGTCGATTGGTTTACACCTTGAGAATAGATGGTCAGCACTTTTTCGCTATTGGCAAAACCTTGATAAAAAGAAGTTAACTGCTGTGAGGTTAGACCTGTGGTTGCTTCAATATTTCTTTCAGATTGAGCCGATATCATCGCTTGCTCAAAGCCATTGGTATGGTCATTTATAAACGCTTTATCGACACAATCTTCTGACACTAAATAATTAAGTAAGCCATTAAATAGTGCCACGTCTGCTCCAGATTTAATCGCTAAATGCTCATCCGCAATAGAACAGGTATCTGTCTGGCGTGGATCAATAACCACAATTTGTAACTTACTGTTTTCTTGTTGGGCCAGACGCAAGCGTTGGAAAAGTACAGGATGGCACCACGCTAGATTGGAGCCAACGAGAATCACCAAATCCGCTTCAT
The DNA here is from genome assembly GCF_033101115.1 of Vibrio sp. TH_r3. Classification (NCBI taxonomy): domain Bacteria; kingdom Pseudomonadati; phylum Pseudomonadota; class Gammaproteobacteria; order Vibrionales; family Vibrionaceae; genus Vibrio; species Vibrio sp. TH_r3. The sequence goes on from NZ_JAWMPW010000004.1 coordinate 171,910, forward strand.
CAAGATCTTGATAACAAACCGGAACCGTATCGGCACCAAAAGCTCGCTTATGTCCGACAACAGAAGACGCCATACAAAGCCGTGAATTACTGTCTATATTACTACTACCTATAAATCCTTTAATCAGTTTATTGGCAACATAGTAATCTTCTGTCAACAGTTGACCGGATACATAAAATGCAACTGAATCAGGTCCATAACGCTCTATAGTTTCAGAAAACTTACTGGCGACTATCGAGGTTGCTTCATCCCAATCGATATTCCTATCAGGTGGCGTCATGTATTCCACACAGGTATTGCTGTTTTTTTCAAAGGTCTTATCAATTGGAGCAAGCAATCTGCCATCATGAATAACGGTATCACCAAGAGCAATACCTTTAGTGCATAACTTTCCATAGTTAGATGGATGGCTTTTATCGCCACGAATTTCTAATTCACCACACGATTTAGCCCTAGCTTCAACGCCGCAACCAACGCCACAATAGGCACAAGTCGTTTTAATCCATCCATCATTAACAATAGTCACAAAAGCACCCTCAACCACAAAGAACAGTCATATTATTAGGTTATGTAGCAACATATGAACCAACTATCCAAATATAACAAAAGACAAGTTTTAATTCTTACAATACAATAACTTAAAATACAATATACCCCTAAAGTGGTAGACATAATTACCACATTAATACCAACTTTAACCACTGTTTTGCACCTTAAACAACACAAATGCACCATAAAGATTCATTTATAAACAAAAACACTTAATCTCATACATTTTCATCCCGTTCCTCTCTTGGCCAAAAATACAAATAACCGTTTGTTATTTAACAAATAAAAATAATTTTTAACAAAAAATGTACATTTAGGCACTCATATTGCAGTGAGCTAAATACAAGATTCTCTATACCAGATGAATTTAGTGAGGGAGTAAGGTTATGGATAGGCATTGCAACAAGGTCGGTATAGTTACCTTAGTAGGAGCGGGTCCCGGTGACCCCGACTTATTAACAGTAAAAGCAGCCAAAGCAATTGAACAAGCAGAGTTGATAATATTCGACAATTTGGTTAGCCAAGAAATCCGAGCCACCTTCCCTGCCCATGCTGACACCCTTTATGTAGGAAAAGCTAAAGGCCACCATAGTGCGACACAAGATGATATCAACCAACAGTTAGTAGATTACGCACTGCAAGGTAAAAACGTTTGTCGAATTAAAGGTGGTGATTCATTTGTATTCGGTCGTGGCGGTGAAGAGATGCTGTTGCTAGCGAAAAAAGGCATCCATGTTGATGTTATTCCAGGCATAACCGCCGCATCCGGTTGCACGACCTACGCTCAAATCCCATTAACTCATCGCGGGTTAGCTCAAGGTTGCACTTTTATCACTGCTCACGCAGATAAAAAACTCGATTTAAATTGGTCTGCTTTAGCCAACCTTAACCAAACCTTGGTTATCTACATGGGGTTAAGTAAGTGCCAAATGATAAGTGACAAGCTCATTCAAGGAGGAATGGTAAGCAACACTCCAGTGGCATTTATTGAAAATGGCTCGACACCTCAACAACGGATTTTTATAGGCGAATTAAACGAACTAGAACAAATTAAACAACTCAACCAAATCCAGTCACCCGCGTTGATTGTGGTTGGGAAGGTAGTGTCGGTAGCAAAACAGATGCAATGGTTAACACAGTTAGCGGATCGCTCTAGTAATGCCAACAATAGCAGCAATAACAAACAGGGTTTGAAACTGTCGGCGTAAAAACCGTGGTGACTACTGAACAAATTTTAAGCAAGGATCTATTATGAGTAAGCAAAAAATTATCGTTGTCGGCAATGGAATGGTTGGCCACAAATTTATCGATAACCTCATTCAATCGGAACACAAAGACATTGAGATTATTACTTTTTCAGAAGAGTCTCGTCTTGCCTATGATCGTGTTCAACTCACTTCTTATTTCACCGGCAAAACGGCTGACGATTTGGCAATGGCCGATCAAGCTTACTACACTCAAAATGGCATCAAATACGTCTTGAATGAGAAAGTAACTCAACTCAATACCACTGAAAAACAAGTCGTTACTGCCAGTGGAAGAGTAGAGACTTACGATAAACTTATCCTTGCTACTGGCTCCTACCCTTTTGTTCCACCTATTCCTGGCAATGATCAAGAGCACTGTTTTGTCTATCGTACTATCGATGATTTAGATGCCATAGAGCAATCTAGCCTGCAAAGTAAAAGTGGCGTAGTGATTGGTGGCGGTCTACTTGGACTAGAAGCCGCTAATGCAATTAAGAATCTCGGTTTAGAAACTCATGTTGTTGAATTTGCTCCTAGATTAATGGCAGTTCAACTCGATGATGGCGGCGGCGCACTGCTTCGCCGAAAAATAGAAGACATGGGTGTCACGGTACATACCGAAAAAGCGACAACCGAAATTGTTGCAGGTGAAACCGCGCGCTATCGGATGAATTTTGCAGACGGAACACACGTTGAAACCGATATGATCGTATTTTCTGCCGGTATCCGTCCTCAAGATGAATTAGCAAGAGAATCTGATATCGAACTAGGTGAGCGCGGTGGCATTCAGATCAATAATTACTGTCAAACTAACCTAGAAGATGTGTATGCCATTGGCGAATGTGCACTATGGCAAAATCAAATTTTCGGTTTAGTCGCACCTGGATATCAAATGGCTAAGGTCGCCGCGAAACATATCTTAGCTGATGATGATAAGCCGGCTGAATTTCTTGGTGCAGATATGAGTACAAAACTCAAATTACTCGGCGTAGATGTGGCCAGTATCGGTGAGGTTCATGGTAAAACTCAAGGCGCACAATCTTTTACTTACAATGACGAAATCGACCAAGTATATAAACGTTTAATTATCTCTGAAGATGGCACTAAAATCGTTGGTGCAGTATTGGTCGGTGATGCCAATGCCTATGGCACTTTATTGCAAATGAAGCAAAACGATATGCCTTTGCCATCTAATCCATCGGTGCTAATTTTACCAACGGTTGCCGATGACGAATCTTCAGCCATGGGAGTGGATGCCCTGCCTGATAGTGCCGTTATTTGCTCGTGTTTCGATGTGACCAAAGGCGACATCAAACAAGCGGTAGCGTCTGGTTGTACTTCGATGGCACAAATAAAAGAAACCACTAATGCCTCTACCGGGTGTGGTGGCTGTGCTGCACTAACTAAACAAGTTCTAGACAGTGAATTGTTGCAGTTAGGGGTAGAAGTGAATAGCGACATATGTGAGCACTTTGCTTACTCACGTCAAGAGCTAAGCGATATCATCCGAGTCAATAAAATACAGACTTTTGACCAATTACTCTCACAATATGGCAGCGGATTAGGCTGTGCTACTTGTAAACCTGCTGTAGGCTCAATACTGGCTTCTTTCTGGAATGATTATGTTTTGCAAGATGAGCATATGGAATTACAAGACACCAATGATATCTTTTTAGGTAACATGCAAAAAGATGGAACTTACTCTGTGGTTCCACGGATCGCAGGAGGCGAGATAACCCCAGATAAGCTGATTGTAATTGGAGAAGTCGCTAAAGAATTCGACCTATACACCAAAGTAACAGGAGGCCAGCGTATAGATTTATTTGGTGCACAGCTTAATGACTTGCCAACTATCTGGGGCAAACTGATTGATGCTGGTTTTGAAACCGGACACGCTTATGGTAAATCACTACGAACCGTAAAATCATGTGTCGGCAGTACATGGTGCCGCTATGGTGTGAAAGACAGTGTTGGGTTCGCCATTGACTTAGAAAATCGCTACAAAGGGGTTCGAACCCCACATAAAATCAAGTTTGGTGTGTCCGGTTGCACTCGTGAATGCGCCGAAGCGCAATCAAAAGATTTTGGTGTCATTGCCACCGAAAACGGCTGGAATCTTTATGTTTGTGGGAATGGTGGCATGCGTCCACGTCATGCAGATTTATTCGCGACTGATCTTGATGATAAAACGCTTATTCAATATGTCGATCGAATCATGATGTTTTATATCCGCACAGCAGATCGCCTACAACGAACATCCGTCTGGCTAGAAAACTTAGAAGGTGGTCTCGACTACTTAAAACAAGTTGTTATTGAAGACAAGCTTGCCGTATGTGCAGAGCTTGAAAAAGATATGAATGACAATATAGAAAAATACCAATGCGAATGGAAAACCACCTTATCGTCACCAGAAAAACTCAAGCGATTTAGTCATTTTATTAATAGTGATGAACGAGACGACAACCTTGAATTTGTTTCACTTCGTGAACAACGCTTTCCTAAACCAAGTGTTGAACAACGAATAGCAGTACTCGAAATTGAATAGCCACAACTGAACTAACGATACTCGAATAATTAACAATATAAAGGATTAGATTATGAGTAACTGGACAACAATTTGTACACAACAAGATTTAGCGCCAAACGTAGGCTGTTGTGCGTTAGTCAATCAAGAGCATGTGGCTATTTTTAATTGCAAACGCACTCAAGCAATATATGCTATATCCAATTATGATCCGATAGGAAAAGCTTCAATTCTATCTCGAGGCATCATAGGATCAATTGAGGGAGAACCGTACGTGGCATCACCGCTTTATAAACAACATTTTCATCTAAAAACAGGTCAATGTTTAGAACAGCCAGAATATCAGCTGAAAACCTATGCGGTCAGAGTAGTCGATAATCAAATACAGATTCAAGCGCCCGATAACATACCGACTTAAATTTACTGAAAGTTAATCCTTTATCAGCAGTAATCTTTGAAGCAAAAAAAAAAGCAAAGCGTTAATCATCACTCATCGCCCCCCGATAACAGATGATCCGCTTTGCCAATTTGTATCTAAATGCAATTACCTTATATTGTTGTTTAAATAGTTAAGGCGACGACATGATGCTGTATTTCTCGCAAGGTTTCTTAGATGTCTTTCATGTTTTTGCACACTTAGCATACTTTACTCACTCATAAATTCTGCTTTAATCACTCAAACAATCAGCTTTCAGCATACGTACCTTGCTTATCTCAGTTTAGTTTTTATTGACCGTTAAGTTTCAATGCCATGAACGTGACGCTGTTATAATCGCCATTTTGTTTGTCGACAGCAAAATCCCCTGTTCCTGCGCAACCCGTTCCCCATATTGCATGTTTATCACTGACACTACACTGTCCGTAAGCACCTGCTTTATAATAGAAATCATCTTGAGCGTAACCTTGGGCATTGTCTTTATCATCAATACCTTTACTCAAATCTATATCGTAAGTGACCGTTTTATGGCGAGCTGTTTCAAAGGTTAAGTGCATGATAGTACCTTTCACTTCAACCTTATAACTGAACTCTTCACCTAAAGCGATTCCTGCTTCACCCGGTGCTTGTTGGTTTTCCCACGTATTACCCCATACTGGATAAGCGATATCCATACGGTTTGGATCATTCTTCTCTAGATTACGCTCGTAATTCCAGAACACCGAGCCATATTCATGATCAGGAAATTTTTTGAAGAAAATTTTCAACGGTTCATTACCATGACCAAAACCAGTTTTTGCTTTAATTAATTCATCGTGCTTTTTGGCATGAATTTGACCAACGACAACAGAGTGTGCAGGCGGCCTTTCTGGGAATTTTGCATGTTCAGAAACATGATTAACTTTCAAGGTCGCTTCTAACGTACCACCAACCGCACTGTAACTGTCTGCATCTACATGACTCGAAAGCGCCCACTGGTTGAGCTTATCTGAAGTATCTATATGAAATTTCGCACCGCGAGGCATTTGACGCAGTTCTGAACGAGCATTCTTTGAGTTCTTAGTGGTAATAGCTTGGTTCTGCACTTCAAAAACTAGATGACCGTTTTTATCTAAGAAGAAAAAATCTGAGTGGGAATAGCTCATCATCGCCACCCCTTCTATTTCATCAACTCTCCCGTCTTGGTTAATATCGGATGGAATAGTAATTTTCCAATTACGCATATCAAATTTGTCCGCAGGTACCGGATAAGGAACCCCATTATTCTCTACATCCGCCAATGTTAGTGTCGGAAGCGTTAATAAAATTGACCCAGCGGCAACAAGTATTTTGTTCATTTCTCATCCTCGTATCATAATTGTCATATAATAGTAATTAAGAGAAAAACAAAGAAAAACTGATGTGACAAATAATGCTTGTGGGATCACACAGTAACAATTGGAATTAAGACCAAGATCAAATTATGAAAACGCCAATAAGTGTCATTTTATCACTCATAGTCGTTATTTAAGTTTTAACGGTCAAATAGTTATATCGACTGCTAGACTGGATCTTTATTTCAGCGCATTATTAAAACTACTGAAAAGTAATATGAGGAGTCGCTATGGATGAGAAACAACATCAGCTTTGGCAACAAAGAATAAATAATGAGCACAAATTAAGACGCAAAGATCATCGTGACCCATTTCAACGGGACAGAGCTAGAATACTTCATTCAGCTGCTTTTCGGCGTCTACAAGCTAAAACTCAAGTTCATGGCACTGGTAGTAATGATTTTCACCGTACTAGGCTGACGCATTCATTAGAAGCCGCACAAATTGGATCTGGGATATTAGCACAAATAGAAAATAAGCAGCCAGAACTTAACCCTTTATTACCTTCGGCAAGTTTAATTGAGTCCCTTTGTTTAGCACATGATATCGGCCACCCACCATTTGGCCATGGCGGTGAAGTGGCATTAAATTATGCCATGCGAGATCACGGTGGTTTTGAAGGCAATGCACAAACTTTTCGCATTGTAAGTCAATTGGAACCTTACACTAAAAAACATGGAATGAACTTATCTCGTCGAACTCTGCTTGGATTAATTAAATACCCAGCGTTACTGAGCAGTGTCCGATGTAAACACCTCCCCGATCCGGTCTCTCATCAAAGAAGATTAAAAGCAAAAAATTGGTCCCCCGCCAAAGGCATATATGATTGCGATAAAGTAGACTTTGATTGGGTGTTAGCGCCTCTTTCAGAAGCCGATAAAACTCTTTTCATGTCGATTAATGACCATATTACTGATCCAAAAAAACATAATAAAACCCGTTATAAGTCCCTAGATTGCTCCATTATGGAAATAGCAGATGATATTGCCTATGGTGTCCACGACCTAGAAGATGCCATTGTTTTAGGCAAAGTGACACGTCAGCAATGGCAAGAATTTGCAGCAGATGAACTCGCCAACTGTGGTGATCCTTGGTTTGAAGAAAATATACAAGATATTAGTGAGATGCTTTTTTCAGGTGAGCATTATCTACGTAAGGATGCCATCGGCGCAATTGTTAATACCCTTCTCACAAGCGCACATATACAATCGCAACCTAACGTCATATTTGAAAATGAGTTGTTGCAATATAACGCGTTCCTGGAACCTAATCTGGCTAAAGCATTGGACGTATTCAAACGATTCGTTAGTAAATATGTAATTCAAATACCTGAGGTTCAAATTATCGAATACAAAGGGCAGCAGATCATTATGGACTTGTTCGAAGCATTAAGTGCGGATCCAGAAAGACTGTTACCTGAAGCGACTAAAAGAAAGTGGTTACTTTCACAAAAGGTCATCACTCAACAAGAGCATGGTCAAACAGAAAATGAAGCGGGTATGCGAATTATTTCTGACTACATTGCCGCGATGACGGATGGTTACGCTCAAAAATTACACCAACAACTGTTTTCATCGGCTAGCTAGTAAATGACCATTATTCACGACGAGGTTGCACATAAATATAGCGTTTAAGGGTGTTGGACCTAGTGCTTAGAATCCGTATAGTTTTGTTGGTAAACACCTTCTGGTAATTGCTGGATATAAAATGCAATCATGGTGTTGAAGGCGGTTAATATAGGTTCAAAGTTCTTTTCTGGTTGAATAATTTTTAGTATCTGGTAACCCGCTTCGGCAGTGGATAAATTATTTTTCTTTGGTGATTTTCTAATTTTATAATTGCCGCTAATATCTACTGGCAGGCATAGACAAGGTAAAGCCTGAAGATTTAAAGACAGTTGGTACATCTTATACGCTTTTTTCCACGTACCATCTAACAAAATAATTCTAATCGTATGCTCACTTTCTTTGCCTTCTAATAGCGTAGGTTGGACGATTTGAGCGGTTTCTGAGGGAAAAAGCAGATACGTGCTACTGTCTTTAGCTGTAATTAAAGCGTTTAACGCTTCATGTGATGAAAAATCTTCTCCAATAAAATAATGGCTATTAGGTAACGATAAATTCAATATTTTTGCCGTACCCTTAGCCCGATTAACTTCAGAAGGGTGTTGAAGAATGATAAGCTCGATATCTGTATCTATCTTTCGTATGCTTGAACAGATACAAGCCTTGTTAGCTTTACCACAATTTATGCAATATCGAGACATCGAGTGAAATTATCCTACTTTGTTATTGTTGTTAGCGCCATATGCACTATTTTTCAATTACCCTTAATCCAAAGCGCTGTAATCTGGAATAGTGACTTGATACACAGTGGCCAATGGTGGCGAATTTTATCAGGAAACCTTACTCATACCAATGTTGCTCATTTAATCATGAACACACTAGCTTTGTGGCTACTGTGTTGCCTATTTAAACCTTCATATCAGAAATTTTTAGTTGTCCTCATATGTCTGAGTTTACTGGTTGGTACCGGACTATTAATGACCACATTACAAATTTATGCTGGTTTATCTGGTGTTCTGCATGGCATGTTTGTCTATTTTACTTTATGTGAAATAATTAATAGGCGTAAATCAAGTTGGTTATTATTGGTTGCTATAGCGGTAAAAGTAGCATACGAACAAATTTATGGTGCTTCAATTAGTACTGCCGAATTGATCAACGCTAGAGTCGCTATAGAGGCCCATTTGATTGGTCTCGTAGCGGGCTTCTTTTTAGCAATGATCACTTTTTATAAGACCTATTTGAGATTTAAAAAATAACCATTCACCGCTCAGCTGAGCTATTACGTAACACCCACCATCACCACCGGCTAAAAGCCGATGGTGATCCTAATGTCAATCAAATTAGGTTAGATTGACTATCCTTCAAGCATTTACAAGATTATACGATTAGCATTTTTTTGGATAGTTGATGGACCTATTCCTTTCACTTCCATTAACGCTTCATTTGAAGAAAAAGGACCGTGTTTCTCTCTATAATCTATAATAAGTTGTGCTTTTTTACTGCCAATTCCAATAAGCAAAGCAGATAATTCTTCTAATGTAGCGGTATTGATATTAACCGTAATGTCGATACCTTCATATTTATCGTTGGATTGGAGTATCTTGCTACCGTCTGGTTGCGAATCGGCTGTTACCTTGCTTGATTCAACCATTTCGTTAACGACTGTAACTTCACTGACTACTTTGTTTTTGCTCGCTACTTTTGCGTCGCTAACTGTTGTGGTTTGGCTCATCGCTACGCCAGTCAATAGACTCGTAGTCAGTGAGAAGATAATAAGAATAAATCGTTTCATGGGCCTTCCTTACGTATTGTTAGAAGACCATATAATTAAAGATACTTGAACGATTGTCGCGACTAGTATGTTAAAAATAGAACAGGCCGCAAAAGCGGCCTGTTTATATATCATGCTAATACATTTATTTACGGCTGAGATTCCACAGCGTAATACTCTATATCAGCCTCTTCGCGAAGCATGCTAACAATTGCAGCTAGATCTTGCTGACTTCCAGCTCGAACTAATTGAGCTGCGATTTGAGTATCAAAACTATCGTCCACATTAACCGAAACATTGTTCAATTCAATAATGACAATATTCTGATCCAAATCGGATGTTTGGGCGTATGTTTTCATCCCTTCTTCTGGTTTAGCTAATGCAAACACTGTTTGCGCTAACGGAGAACGGCGATCAACAGTTTCAACCTCACCAAACTGTAAACCGTTTGACTCAACAACCGATTCATCACCAGACTTCAATGCTTTAAGCACAACGTTGGCTAACTCTGTCGCTTTTTCTTTCCCTTTTTGTTGAGCAAGAGCGGATTTAACCTGATCTTGAACCTCATCATAAGGTAAGACTGTTTCTGGACGGCTATCTTCTACACGAACAACCACAACATGTTCAGGAGCAACTTCAATCAATTCAGAATTCAAGCCATCCTCTTTAACTTCTGCACTAAAGATAGCTTGTAATACAGCCGTATTGTTGAGCAACTCGGGTGCGTCAGCACGAGAGATAAAACCTGTCGTTTGAATTGGTTGATTGATCGTTTGTGCAGAATCATCCAATGAATCAGGATACTCAAATGCTACTGTCTCTAGATCAGTTTGCAATTCATAGAACTTCTCTATCGCTTCCTGACCCGCCAATTCTAGTTTTATATCAGCAGAAACATCAGCGAACGGTGTCGCTTGGGACGCTTTTAATCCATCTAATTTAATAATATGGTAACCAAACGTAGATTTAACTAAACCGCTAGTATCACCAATATTTTCTAAACCAAATGCAGCCGCTTCAAAGTCAGGATCCATAACGTCTTTTTCGATCCAACCTAAAGAGCCACCTTGTTCAGAACTACCGATATCCTCTGATTTTACTTTGGCTAACTCGGCAAAATCAGCACCAGAGTTAAGTTCATCTAAAATAGCTTGAGCTTTAGCTTCGTCATCACCTTGAACCAGAATATGGCTCACTTCGCGTTGCTCAGTAGTCGAATACTTATCTAGATTAGCTTGATAGTATTCTTGAGCTTGCTCATCACTAATCTCTATTTTAGATTGGAGATCTTGTACGGATAGTTCAATGTAAGCAACTTTCACCTGTTCTGGGCGCAAGTAATTTGCTGTATTTTGGTCGTAATAGGCTAATAACTCTTCGTCAGTCAATTCGATGTTCTGAGCAAATTCATTAACATCCAATGTAATAGAACGTATATCACGCGTTTGAGTTAGTAGCATACTTTGCGAACTAACTTCACTGGTAAGAGAGAACTCACTGTTTTGCAAAGCAATCAATACTTGCTGACGAGTCATATCATTACGTAACGATTCAGCAAAACTGTCCGGATTTAAACCTGCTCTGCGTAATGTCGCAGAATAAATTTCTTGATCAAAAGTTCCGTTATTTTGAAATTCTGGCATCGCTAGGATTTGCTGACGAATTTGCTTATCACTAATACGCAATCCTAATGAGTCTGCGTATTGCTCTATAAGCAGTTCGTTAACCATTCTATCAAGAACTGATTTGCGGAAAGATTGAACGTAAGTTGGATCGGCTAACAGGCTAGAAAAATAATCGCCCATTTGTGCTTGCATACGATTACGTTCATTTGTATATGCTTGTTCAAATGCACCGCGTCCGATTTCTGTATTATTCACTTTGGCAGCAGCGTTACCACTTCCACCAACAATGTAGCTACCTACACCTGCAAATACAAAAGAAAGGATAATTAGACCAAGAATAATCTTAACCGCGATACTGTTTACGCCCTCGCGTAATCGCTCCATCATAATCTTATTTTACTCCGAAGGTTGAGCAGGAATTTGAATCCGTACTCAGTGTGAAAGTTGAGATAATTGATGATATCAGAAAAAGAAATGCGCACCAGTGTTGTGATGCGCATAATTTTGAGTCTTATACTTAAATAAGTAATTATATCTATTAATTGCAAGCGTCTTTCAGAGCTTTACCTGCTTTAAAAGCGGGTACTTTAGCTTCTGCAATTTGAATCTCTTCACCAGTCTTAGGATTACGACCAGTACGAGCTGCACGAGTACGAACGCTAAATGTACCGAAGCCAACAAGAGCAACTTGCTCTTCAGCTTTGAGTGTTTCAGTCACTGCTTCAATCACTGCGTCTAACGCACGGCCAGCTGATGCTTTTGAGAGATCTGCGTTTTCTGCAATTTTTTCTACTAGTTGTGTTTTATTCACTTTTAATTCCCCTTGATGTGTTACCAGTTTTATTTTTAGTTCGGTAACATTCGTTCCATTTATAAAGTAATTTTTGTGCTCAAAGCCTTTAGGAATATAGCTTATTACTATAGCGTTGTAACGTTATCCTTCAAAAAAAACGCTGACAAGTGTTTTTATGCCTTGTCAGCGTAATTCTTTACTTATTTATGCGTCCCGTCACTCTTTGAAGATTCAATAGTAAAGCCTGCTGGGTCGTTCTCTAACGCAACGGCTAAAACTTCATCAATCCACTGAACAGGCTTAACGACCAAGTCCGCAATGACATTGTCTGGGATCTCTTCTAAGTCGCGCTCATTATCTTTTGGAATCAATACCGTTTTGATGCCACCACGATGCGCTGCCAAAAGTTTTTCTTTCAAACCACCAATCGGAAGAACTTCACCACGCAAGGTGATTTCACCTGTCATCGCCACTTCAGCTTTCACTGGGTTACCGGTTAAACTAGACACTAGAGCTGTACACATGGCTATACCAGCACTTGGACCATCTTTAGGGGTTGCGCCTTCTGGTACATGTACGTGGATATCCCGTTTTTCATAGAAGTCTGCGTTAATACCCAATTTAGTCGCACGTGAACGTACTACCGTCATCGCTGCCTGTATTGACTCTTGCATAACATCACCAAGCGAACCAGTTTGAGTTAATTTACCTTTACCTGGCATTGCTTCAGTTTCGATTGTCAATAAGTCGCCACCAACTGACGTCCATGCAAGTCCCGTAACTTGACCAACGCGGTTACTTTCATCCGCTTTGCCAAAATCACAGCGCTGCACACCAAGATAGTCTTTTAAATTGTCCATATTCACTGTCACTTGCTTGATAGAGCTATCAAGTAAGATGTTTTTCACAGCTTTACGACAAATTTTAGACAGCTCTCTTTCTAAGCTACGAACACCAGCCTCACGAGTGTAATACCTAATAATTCCAATAATCGCGGAATCTTCAATAATTACCTCGTTCTTTTTCAATCCATTGCGTTCTATCTGTTTTTCTACTAGATGGCGTTTAGCAATATTGAGTTTTTCATCTTCTGTGTAACCAGACAGACGAATGACTTCCATTCGATCTAAAAGTGGGCCTGGAATGTCCATTGAGTTGGATGTCGCAACAAACATAACATCAGACAAGTCATAATCGACTTCTAAGTAATGGTCATTAAATGCATTGTTTTGCTCTGGATCTAGTACTTCCAATAAAGCTGAGGATGGGTCACCGCGCATATCAGAAGCCATTTTGTCAATTTCATCTAATAAAAACAGTGGGTTTTTCACGCCGACTTTTGACATTTTTTGGATCAACTTGCCAGGTAACGAACCAATATATGTTTTACGATGACCACGAATTTCAGCTTCATCTCTCACACCACCAAGAGCCATACGTACATATTTACGACCAGTAGCGGATGCGATGGATTGACCCAATGAGGTTTTACCTACACCAGGAGGACCGACTAAACACAGAATAGGACCTTTGAGCTTATTCACTCGGTTTTGTACGGCTAGATACTCTAAGATACGTTCTTTAACTCGCTCAAGCCCATAATGGTCTGCATTTAATACTTCTTCTGCTTTAGCAAGGTTCTTTTTAACCTTAGAGCGTTTAGCCCAAGGAACCCCAACCATCCAATCAATGTAACTTCTGACCACTGTCGCTTCAGCAGACATAGGAGACATCATTTTCAGTTTTTGTAGTTCTTGCTCGGTTTTTTCACGAGCTTCTTTAGGCATTTTCGATTCTTCAATCTTTTTCTTCAGTGTTTCAAACTCATCTGGCGCATCGTCCATATCCCCGAGTTCTTTCTGAATCGCCTTCATTTGTTCATTCAGATAGTATTCGCGTTGAGATTTTTCCATCTGCTTTTTCACGCGGCCACGAATACGCTTTTCTACTTGAAGCAGATCTATCTCAGATTCCATTTGCGCCATAAGAAATTCCAGACGCTCATTCACGTCTATAATTTCTAACACTTGCTGCTTTTCAGTCAGCTTAAGAGGCATGTGAGCCGCAATAGTATCGGCAAGACGGGCAGGCTCGTCTATACCACTAAGGGAAGTTAAGACCTCTGGTGGTATTTTTTTATTCAGTTTAATAAAACCTTCAAACTGATTAATCGCACTACGTACAATGACTTCTTGTTCTTTTTCATCAAGCTCGGGTGTCGTCAAGTATTCAACATCAGCTAAAAAGAAATCATTTTCTTTAAATTGGTGGATTTTGGCTCTTTGCTGCCCTTCAACCAGGACTTTAACTGTTCCATCAGGAAGTTTGAGCAATTGAAGAATTGTCGCGACGGTACCGATCTCGAATAAATCATCGATATCAGGCTCATCGGTATCCGCTTCTTTTTGGGCTACTAATAATACTTGCTTATTGTTATCCATTGCTGATTCTAAGCAATTAATCGATTTTTCACGACCAACAAACAAAGGAATTACCATATGCGGATATACCACGACATCACGCAGTGGTAATACTGGAATCTCGATACGTTCGGAACGCTCCAAGTTCATATTTATCTCTCTATCCGTTTTCTTATGAAAAGTATATGGGGTCAAATTGATTGGATTCAACAACTGAAGAGAAAAAAGAAACAAATTCTTATGTCGGATTGATCTTATATATTACTAAATTCACTCAACTTTGTAGCTGAGTAAGACCAGTAATAACACCAGATTATAAAAAATGAATTTTATAGTAGATAACACTAATAACAAATAGGGCGAAAAACAAAAAAGGAATGCATTGCATTCCTTTTTTCATCACGACTTAACTGAGCTAATTATTTTATTCAGCGCCAGCCGCTTGATTATCTTTTCCATCATAAATAAGCAGTGGCTCAGATTCACCATTAATAACGGATTCATCTATCACAACTTTACTTACATCTGTTGAAGACGGTAATTCATACATCGTTTCGAGCAAAACACCTTCAAGAATAGAACGTAGGCCACGTGCACCTGTTTTTCGTTCCATTGCTTTTTTAGCGATTGCTTTCAATGCATCTTCACGGAATTCCAATTCTGTATCTTCAATTTCAAACAATGCCGCATACTGTTTAGTAAGCGCATTTTTTGGTTCACACAAAATTTGGATTAGTGCAGCTTCATCGAGCTCTGTTAGCGTAGTAGTGACTGGAAGACGACCGATAAATTCTGGGATTAACCCATATTTAACCAGATCTTCTGGCTCAACTTGCATGAACAGTTCACCAACGGTTTTCGTTTCGTCTTTAGAACGAACTTCTGCACCAAAGCCTATCCCCGTCCCTTTCGCTACACGTTGCTCAATAACTTTATCTAGGCCAGAGAATGCGCCGCCACAGATAAATAGGATTTTAGACGTATCAACTTGCAAAAATTCTTGTTGAGGATGTTTACGTCCACCTTGAGGAGGAACCGATGCAATCGTTCCTTCAACCAATTTTAGCAGGGCTTGTTGAACACCTTCACCGGATACATCTCGTGTTATCGATGGGTTTTCAGCTTTACGAGAAATTTTGTCTATTTCATCGATATAAACTATGCCACGCTCAGCTTTAGCAACATCATAATCACATTTCTGTAATAATTTTTGGATGATGTTTTCTACATCTTCACCAACATAACCAGCTTCGGTTAGGGTTGTTGCGTCCGCCATAGTAAACGGAACATCTAAGAAGCGAGCAAGCGTTTCCGCTAATAGTGTTTTACCACTACCTGTCGGTCCGATTAGAAGAATGTTACTTTTACCAAGTTCCACTCCTTCGGCCGTTGTATCACCATTACGTAGACGTTTATAGTGATTGTATACCGCAACAGCTAGCACTTTTTTTGCATAATCTTGACCAATGACATAATCGTCAAGGTGGTCACGAATATCACGTGGAGTCGGTAATGCTTCTGACTCTTTCTTAGGTAGAACATCTTTTATCTCTTCACGAATAATGTCATTACATAGATCGACACATTCATCACAGATGTAAACCGAAGGACCTGCAATTAGCTTGCGAACTTCGTGCTGGCTCTTACCGCAGAAAGAACAATAGAGCAATTTTCCGCCGCTGTTCTCTTTGCTTTTATCTGTCATTCGCTAACCTCTTAGCTTTAGCCTTATTGACTTGAGTGTATATCAAAATTCATTGCATTTCTTGTAAAACCGAATTCCGTGAGTACGAAAATTTAGGTTTTATTCACCGCGATGATTTAGTACTGCATCCACTAAACCGTATTCTACAGCTTGATCGGCAGACATAAAATTGTCACGGTCAGTGTCTTTTTCAACCACTTCTAGTGGCTGTCCAGTATGTTCTGCAAGCAACTTATTCAGTTTTTGCTTAATGGTTAGAATTTCTTGGGCATGAATCTGAATATCAGAAGCTTGACCTTGGAAACCACCTAGCGGCTGATGGATCATAACGCGTGAATTAGGTAAACAATAACGTTTGCCTTTTGCTCCACCAGCTAACAGAAATGCGCCCATAGAACATGCTTGACCCATACATACTGTACTGATGTTAGGTTTAATAAACTGCATTGTGTCATAAATTGACATGCCTGCTGTTACACTTCCACCTGGTGAGTTGATATATAAAAATATATCTTTATCTGGGTTTTCCGACTCAAGAAATAATAATTGAGCGACAACTAGATTTGCCATATGGTCTTCAACTTGACCAGTAAGGAAAATCACTCGCTCTTTAAGAAGACGTGAGTAGATGTCATAAGAACGCTCACCGCGGGAAGTTTGCTCAACAACCATTGGCACGAGCGCATCAACAATCGGAGACATTATATTTTTTTCTTGGTAGCTCATTTGATATCCCTAAAAAATTACTGCTTTATATAAGTATCTAAATCAATATTAGAGAATAAACAAGAATAAGTTAACTATTCTTAGATAATTGCTTAACATTTATACGTATTTATCATTTTTAACTGATATTACATCAATATCATGTAAACCGACTCGGTATTAGAATACCTATAAAAAACAGTAAAAATATGGTCCGAGTGAACAATTCACACGGACCATATTTATCACAATAAACAGAGTCTGTAATTAAGCAGATTGCTGTTGTTGCTGATTCATTAACTCATTGAAGCTGGTTTCTTTTTCAGAAACTTGTGCTTTAGCAATGATAGCGTCAACAGCTTGCTCTTCTAGAGCTACGTTGCGCATGTTATTCATCATTTCTTCATTTTGCTCATAGTAAGCAACAACTTCGCTTGGGTCTTCATAAGCGGTAGCCATTTCTTGAATAAGCGCTTTAACTTTTTCATCGTCAGCTTTTAGCTCTTCTGCTTTGATCACTTCACCAAGTAGCAGACCAACAACAACACGACGTTTAGCTTGCTCTTCGAACAATTCACGAGGAAGTTGTTCTGCAGCTTCTGGGTTACCGCCAAAACGTTGTGCGGCTTGCTGACGTAGAACACCAATTTCTTGGTCAACTACAGCTGTTGGAACATCGATATCATTTTCTTTTACTAAACCGTCAATCGCTTGTTCTTTGATCTTGTTTTTGATTGCTTGTTTAAGCTCACGTTCCATGTTTTTACGGACTTCAGCTTTAAGCGCATCAATACCGCCTTCAGTCACACCGAATTTAGCAACAAATTCATCGTTTACTTCAGGAAGCTCTTGAGTTTCAACTTTGTTCACTTTTATAGAGAACTTAGCTTGCTTACCTTTTAGGTTTTCAGCATGGTAATCTTCAGGGAACGCAACATCGATTTCAAATTCAGTACCAGCAACTTTACCCATAATTCCATCTTCAAAACCAGGAATCATGCGGCCTTCGCCCAATTCTAGAGGGAAGTTTTCGGCTTTTCCGCCTTCAAACTCTTCACCATCGATAGAACCAACGAAGTCAATTGTTGCGCGAGAACCTTTTTCAGCTGCAGCATCAACTTCAGTCCATGTTGATTGTTGCTTACGCAATGTTTCAATCATCTCATCAACATCAGAATCGTTAACGTCAACTGTTGGCTTTTCAACAACGATGTTTTCTAAACCTTTCAGTTCAACTTCTGGATAAACTTCAAAGCTTGCGGTAAAAACAAGATCTTTACCCGCTTCATTTTCAACTGGTGC
The DNA here is from genome assembly GCF_033101115.1 of Vibrio sp. TH_r3. Classification (NCBI taxonomy): domain Bacteria; kingdom Pseudomonadati; phylum Pseudomonadota; class Gammaproteobacteria; order Vibrionales; family Vibrionaceae; genus Vibrio; species Vibrio sp. TH_r3. Next base: position 189,931 of record NZ_JAWMPW010000004.1, read on the forward strand.
AAAAGTTGGTGCGCCCGCTGGATTAATTTTTTCTTTAACGATTGCTTCAATGAAGTGGCGTTGCATAACTTCGCCCATCACATCTTGACGTACAGCTTTGCCGTACGTTTTAGCAACCATCTTCATCGGCACTTTGCCTTTACGGAAACCATCAAAACGACGATTTTTAGCAATATTGCGTAATTCCGCTGTTACTGCATCTTCGATGTTAGCAGCAGGAACAGTAATATTTAGACGGCGCTCTAGGCCTTCAAGAGTTTCAACAGTAGCTTGCATTATTTATAAACCTCAAAACTAACTCAGATTGCTGAGTATTTTAGCCCCAACCGTCTTTAGGTTATGACCATATCTTTATGTTGTACTTCATCGAAGTACCGTTTAATTTGAGCATTGGTACACAATCATTTCGTGAAATGCTCTCCACGATACACATGTACCGGACCAATCAGTGATATCTTCCCATCCCATAATTTTCAATAAGGGACCACTTCATTAAAAAATAACTTTAATAACGAACCGTAAGTAAGGTATCTCCGATTAGTCTCAGAACCAAAATTTTAGACGCGACATTCTAGCGATATGACGAATGGCTGTCGAGTGAAGTTCTAAATTCTCAAGTAACAAGTCGAATAAATATAATTAGACAACCATTAATTTATCTACTTTGCATCAGAAATGGGGACAATAACTGGTTTTTCAATGGAGGGTGATCAATTTTTTCCTAAAATGAGCAAAAAGAGATCTTTGTCTTATTTTAAACGGTTAAATTGGTAAGTTTGCCAAGACACTTTACCCTAAAGTAATTGTTCATGCGGTAAATATTCATGATTAAACTACAACGTATCTCATCAATCATTGTTATTTTGTATTTTTCCACTGTCCTAATCGGTGGAAAAGCCTATTGGCATGCAGCTTATGAAAATCAGAATCAGAACAATTTAGTACAACTCAACCTTTTTACCAGTCAACTTTCTAGCCAGCTAGGTAAATATGCTTATATACCGCAATTATTATCGAAAGACAGCGAGTTAATCGATGCCCTTACTAACCCTAATAATGGTGCTCAAATTGATATCACTAACCGTTATTTGCATAACGTGAATACTATTATTGGAGCATCCGATACGTATTTGTTAGACAAAAATGGCACCACGATTGCCGCCAATAATTGGAATACTGAAACCTCATTTATTGGCCGAAACTTTGCGTTTCGTCCATACTTCCAGCAAGCCATTAATGGCCAACGAGGGCAATATTTTGCACTTGGAACGACATCAAATAGACGAGGATTTTACTACGCATACCCAATTATTTTTGCGGCTGAGAGAATTGGGGTCATTGTAATAAAAACCGAATTAAGTGGCATAGAAAAAAATTGGTCAAATAATGACAGCGCTTTTGTCGCTACCGATTCTGATGGCATAATTTTTATGTCGAGTAATAAAAATTGGTTATATAAGAGTTTGTTTTCCATATCAGAGCAGCAAAAACAAAACATCATGCAAGGTCAGCGTTATCTCGATATGCCCATAAGCCATCTTGGGTTTTCGCGAGATCATTTATCCCAATTTGGACAGATTGAAAAAGATAAATCGGTTTTCTTTAGTGACAAATACCAAAGCGTAAAACAGGCTATGGGTAGTCAAAACCTACAAATTCGGGTGTTATCGCCTGCCGTGCTCATTTTTTGGCAGCTATTTGGCTTCATCATCATTGTGACTTTAGTGTATGCGCTTATTTTTGTGGTTTGGCTACTGTTTCGCAATAGGCATATAAAGATGAAACAAATCGCGTTAATTGAAATGGAAGCCAAACAAAAACTTGAATTTCAAGTGATGGAACGCACGGCTGAATTACAAATGGAGATAGATGAACGAGAAAAAACAGAACTAATGCTCAGGAAAACCCAAGATGAACTCATTCAAGCAGCAAAACTGGCTGTTTTGGGACAAATGTCTGCAAGCATAAGTCATGAACTCAACAATCCATTAGCAGCAATTAGAAGCTTTGCGGAAAATGGCAAACGTTTTTTAGATAGAGGACAAGCTGAAAGAACCGTCGACAATCTGACACGGATTTCTGCGCTGACTGACCGAATGGCCAATATTAGCCAGCAATTAAAATCCTTTGCTCGTAAATCTTCTAGTGATGAACTCGCCATCGTGCAAGTTTACCCAGTTATTATCTCTTCACTCGACTTATTGAAAACTCAATTTAGAGCAAATCAGATAACTATCACCACTTCAATTGAAAACGAAAAGCTGATCGCCAATATAAATATAATACAATTAGAACAAGTAATTATAAATATATTAACCAATTCAATTGATGCTCTAACAGAGTGTGGTACAAAAAACATTGAAATCTGTTTATGTGAAGATGCAGATAAAATTTACATTCATATTGACGATTCAGGTAAAGGATTTACCCAACATAAAACTCGCCAGATTTTCGAGCCATTTTACACAACCAAAAAAAATGGTTTGGGTTTAGGATTATCTATCTCCTTACAAATAATGCAAACCATGGGAGGCGATTTAACCGCAGGCCATTCCAAGTTAGGCGGAGCAAGATTCACGATGACAATAAATAAAGCCGCCGAAAAATAATAATAAGGTAAAAAAATGTACGACGTATTTTTTATTGATGATGAGCCAGACATGAGACTCGCGCATGAGCAAAGCTTTGAGTTAGAGGGTATTTCTGCACGATTTTTCGCCGACGCAGAATCCGCGTTACTTGCAGCGAAAAGCGATGGTTTGCCTTATGTTGTGGTCACCGATATTTGTTTACCCGGCATATCGGGACAGGCACTACTTAATAGCTTCAAAAGCCAAGATAGTGAACTTCCAGTTATACTGATAACCGGCCATGGCGATATTTCTATGGCGGTTCAGTCAATGCAAGATGGAGCGTACGATTTTATAGAAAAACCATTTTCCAATGATCGTCTGATTGATACAGTCAAAAGAGCAAAAGATAAACGCCGATTAATTCAAGAAAACATAAAACTAAAACAAGATCTTAAAGCGAACAAAACGCTAGGCCCTCGAATTATTGGCGAATCTACAAATATGCAGAATTTGAGACAAACCATAACAACAATCGCAGACACCGATGCAGACATCTTACTTTTCGGAGAAACAGGAACCGGTAAAGAACTGGTAGCAAGATCATTGCACGAACAAAGTAGTCGGCGAGAAAATAATTTTGTTGCGGTTAATTGCGGTGCCGTGCCAGAAAACTTAATAGAAAGTGAACTATATGGCCATGAAAAAGGAGCGTTTACCGGAGCAGAAAGTAAGCGTATTGGTAAGTTCGAATTTGCCCAAGGTGGTACACTGTTCTTAGACGAGATAGAGTCGATGCCAATGCAAGCACAAATACGCTTACTTCGAGTTCTGCAAGAACGTACAATTGAGCGTGTCGGTTCAAATCAAATCATTCCTATTAATATTCGCGTTATCGCAGCGACCAAAGTTGATCTTAAAAAAGCTGCGAGTGAAGGGACGTTTCGACAAGACCTGTATTACAGACTCAATGTTGTAACGTTACATTTGCCGCCCTTACGTGACAGAAAAGAAGATATCCCTGCCCTCTTCCATCATTTCTTATTAGTCGCTGCAGCACGATATAAAAAAGCAGCAAGTACACTTCCTCAAGGCGAAGTACAAACGTTAATTTCACATAGCTGGCCGGGTAATGTACGAGAATTAAGAAATGCAGCTGAACGTTATGTGTTATTAGGAAAGTTGGTGCAATTGGAACAAGATACAAACAGTGTTTGTATCAACTCTAGCTTAGCGGAACAAGTTGCTGAGTTTGAAAGATCAGCTATTGAGCAAGCCTTAATAGAATCTGGTGGCAGCATTAAAGATACTATGGAAATACTTAACCTTGCACGTAAAACACTGTATGACAAAATGCAGCGTTATGAGCTAGATAAAGATAACTATAAGGTCAATTAAGTAAAAAACCCTCAATTTAATCCTTGAGGGTTTTTTCTAAAGTTAGGGTAAAAAATTGACGTTTACTTAGTAATAATTTCTGGTCCCATTAAGGTAGTTGGTAACCAAGTAGACACCCACGGTACGTAAGTAACTATTATCAAAAATAAAAACATCACGCCAACCCAAGGTAGTGCCGCTTTTACCACATTTAGCATCGACATTTTGGCAACCCCCGCCGTGACAAAGAGGTTAAGCCCAACCGGAGGCGTTATCATCCCTATCTCCATATTCACCACCATCATAATCCCTAAGTGTATTGGGTCAATCCCCAAAGCGATTGCGATAGGAAAAACTAACGGTGCAACAATAATCAGTAACCCTGATGGCTCCATAAACTGACCGCCAATTAGCAGCATTACATTCACTACAATTAAAAAGGTGATCGGTCCTAAACCAGCAGATAGCATTGATTCAGTGATCATCTGGGGAATACGTTCTTCGGTCAAAACATGTTTTAAAATCAGTGCATTAGCAATGATAAATAACAACATTATAGTTAACTTGCCCGCATCATAAAGAGTGGTATTGGTATCTTTATGCACGAATGCTTGGAACACTTTGATATACCAAGGTTTGGTGTTTTCTTTATCAGCAAAAGGCCCCATATCTTTATAAACGAAGTTGGCAATAAAGAAAGCATAGACTGCCGCAACTGCCGCAGCCTCAGTTGGTGTAAATACCCCGCCATAAATACCACCAAGGATGATAACCACCAGAAGTAAACCCCAACTCGCGTCCTTTGCTGCACTAATCGCTTCACTCCAACCAACAAATGGCTGTCTTGGTAATTTTTTAATCCTAGCAGCAATGTAGATAGCAATAATTAACATTAATCCCGCAAGTAAACCAGGAATCACACCGCCCAAAAACATACGTCCAACCGATACATCTGTCGCTGCGGCATAAACAACCATAACAATAGATGGTGGAATCAATATCCCCAGAGTCCCTGCATTGCATATCACGCCAGCAGCAAATTCTTTGCTATAGCCATTTTTCACCATACCGGCAATGACAATACTTCCGATAGCCACTACCGTCGCCGGAGAAGACCCTGACAGCGCCGCAAACATCATGCAAGCTACAACCGATGCCATCGCTAAACCACCACGAAACCAGCCGACCATGGCGATAGCAAAACGAATAATTCGACGGGCCACACCACCAGTCGACATGAAGCTAGATGCTAAGATGAAAAAAGGAATAGCTAAAAGCGTATAGTGTCCAGCAAAAGCGTTAAACAAAGTTTGCGCCACAGAAGCGAGCGACGCATCTGAATGAATCATTAAGAAAAACATGCTCGCCAAACCCAACGAGATAGCGATGGGTACACCAACCAACATGAACGCAATAACCATAATAAAGAGGAATAGAATAGCCATAGTTTAGTCCTCCTTAACTGCGGCTTTTAGGGCTTCAAGATTTTCTTCAGCCTCGTGACTTGCAATGAGTCTATCTAACTCACCAGTGAATATTTTGTATGCTGCTTGAACGAAACGAGCGGTTAACGTCAACATACTAATTGGCAGTACTGAATAAGGAATAAAGCGCGGTAGTTTTTCGTAACGTTCACCCTCATTGAAAATATCCGCTAAAAATTGCAGCATTTCAGGCATAGGAATGTCATCGGTCTCGTACCAGGCACGTTCAGAGATAAATGGATACCAATAATTCCAAGAACCAATCAATAATAAAACTGAAAAACATAAACAAAGTGAAACGGCGATGATTGCATATATTTTCTGCAGTCCTTTAGGTGCCATATTTATTATCACATCGACACCTATATGAAAGTGTCTTTTTACACCATATGACGCACCAACTAGCACCATCCAAGCAAACATAAAGACCGTTAATTCTAAGGCCCATAAAATATTGTCGTTAAATACATAACGGCATACGACGTTGGCAAAAGTGAGTAAAGTCATAATGCCTAGAAAACTCGATATGAGTGTTTCTTCTAATAAATCCGTTGCCTTTTCAATGCGGGCAAAAAGAGTCTGTTGCATAAAAATTCTCCGCGTTTATTCTGGTTGTAAAAAGCATGGGTAGTTTTTACCCATGCTTGCGGATTACTTATTTGATGCCAGTGCGGCTTCAATCAAATCGGAACCAATATCTTTCTCATATTTTTTCCAAACTGGTTTGAGTACATCCACCCACTCTTGACGTTGATCTGCTGTTAACGAGCGAACCACTCCACCTGCTTCGATAATATTATTCTTATTGGTCTCATTTACTTGGCTAGATTCGGAGTTTCGAGTTTTAGTTACCTCCATAACAATCTGACCCAATTGCTCTCTCACATCCGCTGGTAATTCATCCCAGAAATTATTTGATGTCACAACCAAGTAATCCAGTATTCCATGGTTGGTTTCAGTTACTCCATCTTGTACTTCAAAGAATTTTTTGCCATAAATGTTTGACCAAGTATTCTCTTGTCCATCAATAACTTTGGTCTGCAAACCGCCATACACTTCTTTAAAAGACATTTTCTGCGGGTTAGCTTTTAACTGTTCAAATTGCGCAACTAACACATCCGATGCTTGTACACGAAACTTCAATCCTTCCGCATCTTCCGGGTGAATAAGTGGTTTGTTCGCTGACATTTGTTTCATACCGTTATGCCAAAATGCTAGACCTTTTAAACCACGACGTTTCATGGCATTTTTAAGTTTGTCACCAGCTTCAGAGTTTTGGAAACGGTCAACAGCTGCAACATCTTCAAATAGAAAAGGAAGGTCGAAAATACGATATTTCTTAGTGATTTTCTCAAATTTGGATAAAGATGGTGCGCCCATTTGTACATCACCATTGAGCAGAGCTTCTAACAATTTGTCGTCATCATACAAAGTTGAGTTAGGGAAAACTTGCATACAAGCTTTACCGTTCATTTCTTCATTTACCCGTGATTCGAGTAACGAAGCAGCGATACCTTTGGGGTGCTTATCGGCATTGGTAACGTGGCTGAATTTAATGACAATTTCTCCAGGGTCACAATTAGCCATAGCATTGAATGAGGTTAAAGCAATAGCAGATACAGATAGTAGGGTAAGTGGCTTGATCATTTTTATTCTCCATATGATTTAGCAGTCCCATCTTTGGGATCTGTATTCTATATGGCAATAAGTAAGCCAAGTTTTAACAATTATGCTACATCCCTTATCTAGCAAGAGTTAGAGTTATATGCCCTATCTAACTAACAGATTAACCTGATAGTTAATGGGTGACTATTGACCCATTAATTGAAAGTAAATGTGTCATTTATTACATACTGTATACAAAGTCTAACCACTTTGGGTTGAGTAGATTCAACGCTCTCCAAAATAGGGACAGGCACAGTAAACGGGGAAGCATACAGGGACAGGCACCTTATGAAACAAACTAACCGTTTGCATTAAAAAACAAATCATCACTCGAAACGCGATTAATTGTTTATCTGCTCTCAACGTATTTCCGTTATATTGGCTGCGGTACCTAACACAGGAAGCATCCATGACCACTGCAAGAAGCCAACAAGTTTGCATTGACGCCACCCCTTATTATCACTGCGTTTCTCGTTGTGTTCGCCGCTCTTTTCTATGTGGTTATGATGCCTTTTCACAAACAAGTTACGAGCATCGACGAGACTGGATTGAATCTCGCATCAAAATGCTCGCCACTGTCTATTGTATCGATATTTGCGCTTATGCGGTGATGAGTAATCACTACCACCTTGTGGTGCACATTAACAAAACCAAATTGGATGAATTAACGGATAGTGATGTTGTTCAGCGTTGGTCTCAGCTTCACATTACACCAGACATCATAAAACGATTTATGGGCCATGATTTGAAAGGGAAAGCTGAAATCAGCTTAGCGAATAAGATAATTCTGCAATGGCGAGAGCGACTCTATAGTTTGAGTTGGTTTATGCGTGAGCTAAATTTTGATATCGCTTTGAAAGCGAATAAAGAAGATAACTGCAAAGGCCACTTTTGGGAAAGTCGATACAAAAGTCAGGCTTTGCTCGATGAAAAAGCGTTGCTTGCTGCCATGGCTTACACTGACTTGAATCCCGTGCGTTCAGGTACCGCTAAAACCCTCGATACCTCCGATTACACTTCAATCAAAAGTCGATTAAAGACACTTTATCAACAACAACCCACCGAGCCGAATTTATTTCCTTTCGTTGGTGGTTCAACCAGCACAACTCATCCAGGAATACCGTTTAGATTGATCGATTACTTAGAACTTGTTGAGTGGTCAGGTCAAAAGCTAAAAGAAGGCAAAGCAAGCCTAAATCCGCGTACTCCGTCTATTTTACAAAGACTCAATCTAACGGATAAAGATTGGGTAATTGCTTGCTCACAGTTAGAGAAACAACGAGCCATTTTAGTTGGGTGTAGACAAAGTTTTCCATCGGCTCTACCTAAATTACGCCGAAGTCGAATACGTGGATATCAGTTAAGTTAAATAAATTCAACCAATCGCACTCATCATTTGAAGTATATTGCAAATCCTCTTTCTATTACCCGACCTGATAAATTAGACCGATAGAACAAATGACCAAACTACTTGCCACCAATTTTCAGCATTAGTTTTTGCTAGATTCGATTGATAAATGGTTTTTAAAGTGACTGTCCTAGTTATGGCTATGGCTGGTTTTTAAAGTGGCTGTCCTAGTTATGGCTCTAGTTATGGAATACTGAACCAAAGGCTTACTTAACTATTTGGGAGCAGAAGTGAACAGATTAAGAGCAGAAACGAACAAGGCCTCAGCATCAAAAATGCTAAGGCCTTGAAAAATATGGCGCTCCGTGCAGGATTCGAACCTGCGACCACCCGCTTAGAAGGCGGGTGCTCTATCCAGCTGAGCTAACGGAGCATTGAGGCTGTGAATTATACGAAAGAACTTGCTAAGGTCAATGCCTTTCTACAATAAACTGTTTTAAGTGGGCAAAAAAAAACCAACGAGTTAAAATACAAACATAGCAAACGTTTGCTTGATAGACCTAATCAAAAAAATTTGCGACAATGCGCACGCTTTACAATTAACCAGTTCAAGGGACCCTATGACGGCTCAAAATATCGATGGAAAGTTAATATCTCAAACTGTTCGTTCTGAAGTTGCCGCTCGCGTAAAAGCGCGTACGGAAGTTGGATTACGCGCTCCAGGGTTAGCGGTAGTGCTCGTCGGAGAAGACCCCGCATCTCAAGTTTATGTTGGAAGTAAACGAAAAGCATGTGATGAAGTGGGTTTCGTATCTAAATCTTATGACTTACCCGCTACGGCCAATGAACAGCAACTATTGGATTTAGTTGATCAGCTAAATGTCGATGACGAAATTGACGGTATTCTAGTCCAATTACCACTTCCTGCCGGAATTGATAGCACAAAAGTACTTGAACGGATTGTTCCTGAAAAGGATGTTGATGGGTTTCATCCGTATAATGTTGGACGATTAGCACAGCGCATACCCAAGCTTCGATCTTGTACACCTAAAGGGATTATAACGCTTCTAGAACGTTATAATATAGAGCTGCGAGGTAAACACGCTGTCGTTGTGGGAGCATCTAATATTGTCGGCCGTCCAATGACGTTAGAATTACTCTTGGCTGGATGCACCACCACAACCTGTCATCGATTTACTAGCGACTTGCAATCTTTTGTACGCCAAGCGGACCTTGTTATTGTTGCGGTAGGGAAAGCGAATTTCATCCCAGGAGACTGGATAAAAGAAGGCGCTATTGTAGTTGATGTAGGTATAAATCGTTTAGACTCAGGTAAATTAGTTGGTGATGTAGAATATGACGTGGCGAAAACACGAGCCAGTTTCATCACACCAGTTCCTGGTGGCGTTGGCCCGATGACCGTTGCTAGCTTAATTGAAAACACCATGATTGCATGCGAACAATACAAAAAAAATTAATGATCTTAAACGTAATCTAAATAGAGTCACGCTTGTTGCAATCTCCCTAAAAGGAAGATTGCAACCTAGCAACAACTAATCTAGTTAATTTTATCTGCTAAATGGCTTACTGCTAGACCAAAATAATAAGAACGATTCCATTTCATTAATGTCTGATAATTACCATAAATTAAATAAGAACGTCCTCCTTTATCATCAGGCATAATCAACCACGCATCAATATCGGGGGTTATTTGTGGTAATGATGTACCATTTAATTTTCGAACACCTAGATCGTTCCACTCTTGTAATGTTTTAGCTTTCTCTTGCTGTCGTCCAGTCAAATTAGCCGATAAGTTTTCAGGCACACTAACCTGACGACCCCAGGTATATTTGTCGTCCCAACCATGGCTTTTTAAATAATTTGCGGCAGAAGCAAACACATCAGGTTTAGTATTCCAGATATCTATTTTTCCATCACTATTACCATCTACCGCATAATGAACAAATGAACTTGGCATAAACTGACTCTGTCCCATAGCACCAGCCCAAGACCCTTTCATGTTCTCTATAGAGATATGTTCTTGCTCCAGAATCGTCAATGCCGCCATCGTTTCTTTTTTAAAAAACGCTTCTCGTCTACCGTCATAAGCCAAAGTCGTCAAAGCATCTATAACGTTGTAACCACCTGTAAACCTACCAAAATTGCTTTCAACACCCCATAAAGCAACGATGAATCTTGGTTGAACACCGTACTCAAGACCAATTCTATTCAGATCTTCATAATGCTCTTTATACAGAGCTCTAGCTTGTTTAATTTTCCAGTCAGGTACTGCTCTTGGAATGTATTCGTCTAGAGTAAGTTTCTTTTCCGGTTGATTCTTATCCGCTTTGATTGCTCTAGGTTTATATTTTACGTTTGCGAAAGCACTCTCTATTGTCTGCTCTGAAATACCATACTCTCTCGCTTCTTGCTTTAAGCCATTAACGTATTCAGTAAATTCCATTTTTTGTTGTGAAAACGCATTGGTTGTTAGTCCGATACCTAACATAAATAAGACCAGTTTTTTCAATGTTAACCCTCTCCTTTAGCTGACTTTTTAGTAATAAAGCTTAAGATTGTTTTAGTTTTTGTGCTTTATATTGCTCCAACACATTTTGTGTTGGAGGTGGAAGTTGAAGGAAAAAACCATCCTCTTGTAGAGATTCTTTCACTTTATTGACATCGACTTGGGCTAATTTACGCCCATCTAACTTAATCACCATTACAAAATGAGGCACGCCAAACATTGCCATCAATTCCTCTGGGACTTGAGAAAAATTGTCCTTTTCGGCAATGTATAAATAAGCACCATCTTTCTTCTTACTTTTATATATCGAACACAACATAAATAAAGTTAACCTTTTAATAAAGTATCCAATTTTTCACCAAGTACATCCCTTCTCCAACCGACCATTAAATCAGGCAACATTTCAGGATCTCGATTCTTTTTCCAAGCCCAACTAATCAATTGATTAATTTGTTTCTTGGAAGCTAAAAATTCACTGGCTAAATGAGTCGATTGGGAAACGTGTTTAACATGATCTTTAAGCACTTTAAAAGTTTGCTTGTAGGCTGGCTTATCCATCAAACGCTCTATTTTTTCTGGCCATTGATCTTCGCTAAGCTGTTCTGCACTTTTCACTATTTGGATGATTTTTTCTCCGTGACGGCGAATAGCTCTTTGATCAAAACCCTCTTCATTCATCATTCGTAGTGACTTAATGCCTAACTTTGCAACCGTCCAAAGATCTTGTTCTTTAAATACAAAGTTGAGGGATATATCTTTATTTAGTGCTTCTTGTAAGCGCCATATAGCGAGTGGTTTGAGAACCGCTAACTGCTTAGGAGTGAGTTGCCATGCTCCTTTTATATCAATATAAGCCGACTCAGGATTAGACACCGTGCAACGTTTTTCTATGAGTAATTCCGACTCTTGGAACGCCGCCTCTTTCCATCCAGATTCAATAATTTGTTGATCAAGTGAATTAAACAGAGGGAGCAAATAATATACATCGGCAGCAGCATATTCTAGTTGTCGTAACGTCAATGGTCGAGCAAGCCAATCGGTCCTCGATTCACTTTTATCAAGTTCAATATTTAGATATTGGTTAACTAAAGACGCAAATCCAGTCAATAGACCATGGCCTAAGAAAGCAGCCATAATTTGAGTATCAATCATAGGAAATGGAGTACAGCCAAAACTTTGTTTAAATACTTCTAGATCTTCACCACAAGCATGCAATACTTTTAATACAGAGGCATCCTTAAGCAATTTTTCGAATGAAGACATATCATCAATACATGAAGGATCGATCAGTGAAAGATTGTTGCCATCATATAACTGGATTAAGCCAAGTTGCGGGAAGTAAGTTCGAGTACGCACAAATTCAGTGTCTAGCATGACACTATCAGCTTGGCTGGCAAGCTCACAAACGGCTTCAAGTGCCGATGTTGTATCAATTATTTTGTATTCCACATAAATCTCTATTCATAAAAATGCCGACTGTTATAGTCGGCATCATACCATTTGAGTGACGCTAAGTAACCTCTAAATACAAGCTAGTCTTAGCGATTTTAAGCAACCTCTTTGACACTATTTTTCCCCTGCGTAGCGTTACGTCTAGCCTCATCAGCTTCACGTAATTCTCGACGCAAAATTTTTCCCACATTAGATTTAGGTAGCTCGTCAATAAATTCCACGACTTTCGGTATTTTATAGCCGGTTAAATATTGTCGACAATGTTGAATAATCTCATGTGAAGTTACGCTTGGATCACGCTTAACTACAAAGATCTTAACCAGTTCACCGGACGCATTATTTGGTTCACCAATCGCTGCAACTTCTAAGACTTTACCATGCAATACGACTACATCTTCAATTTCGTTAGGATACACATTAAATCCTGAAACTAAGATCATATCTTTTTTGCGATCGACTATTGTGATATAGCCTTTGTCATCAATTTTGACAATATCCCCCGTAGATAGCCAGCCGTCTTCACTAATTGTGCTACGTGTCGCTTCGGCCCGCTGCCAATAACCTTGCATCACTTGTGGGCCTTTGACTTGTAATTCACCAACTTGATCCATTGCCAGTGGTTTGCCTTCATCATCAACAATACGAACATCTGTTGAACAAACAGGCATACCGATGGAGCCATTATATTCTGTGGTATTATACGGGTTAACAGACACTAATGGTGAGCATTCGGTCAGGCCATAACCCTCTGCTAGAGTTACACCTGTAACCTTTTGCCACTTTTCTGCTACTGCTCGTTGCACTGCCATTCCACCACCAATGGTTAATTTCAGATTGCTAAAATTCAACTCATGGAAGTCTTCATTATTGACTAATGCATTAAATAAAGTGTTTACTCCTGTCAGTGTAGTAAACTTGGTATTTTGCAACTCTTTGATGAACCCTGGTATATCGCGAGGGTTAGTAATAAGTAAATTACGACCACCGAATTCAATAAACAATAAACAATTTACCGTTAACGCAAACACATGATAAAGAGGTAATGCGGTTACCACCGATTCACGTCCTTCTTGTAACACCGCTTGGTACACACCTTTACATTGCATCACATTAGCAATCATATTGCGATGCGTTAAAATAGCGCCCTTAGCTACACCTGTTGTACCACCGGTGTACTGTAAAAAAGCAATATCTTCACCGGACATAAAAGGTTTGACGTATTGTAGCCTACGACCTTTATAGAGTGCTTTTCTAAACGATATAGCACCCGGCAAGTGATATTTAGGTACTAATCTTTTTACATACTTCACTACAAAATCAACGACTGTCCCTTTTGCTCTCGGCAACATTTGGCCAAGACTGGTGAGGACGACATTTTTTATTGGCGTATTCGCGACAATTTTCTCTAACGTACTGGCAAAGTTTGAAACGATTACAATAGTCGACACATCAGCATCGTTAAGTTGATGCTCCAGTTCTCGGGGCGTGTAAAGAGGATTTACATTCACCGCAATCAGACCTGCTCGTAATATGCCAAAAAGGGCCACCGGATATTGCAGCAAGTTGGGCATCATCAACGCCACACGTTCGCCTTTTTTAAGCTTGAGATCATTTTGTAAGTATGCAGCAAATGCACGACTTCTCTCTTCAAGCTTTCGATACGTCATTATCGAACCCATATTTTCAAATGCAGGCTGATCAGCGTAATTGCGCACTGCATTTTCAAACATCTCTATTATAGATTGATATTGATCTGGGTTGATTTCTTTGGGTACGTCACTCGGGTAATGTGAAAGCCAAGGTTTATTCACAATTACACTCCTCGTTATTGGCAATTTGTTGTTATAAGGCGTTATAGATTTTATCAATACGATACATAAAGACTTAAGCGTTTTTCATTTAATTAACATAGTTATTACAACACAGCTTCAATCACTTGTGTATGAAACAATCAAACAGACGTTTAAATTTTGTTAACTAAGCCAACAATTAACTCTGATGTTAATTCAGTCTGTTGAATATGGCAGTGGTGTCCGCCGGGAATGTATTCAACGTTAAATTGACTATTTTGTGCCAAGATCGGATGTTCAAGTTCCGCTTCTGCTTGTTGTAACAAATAATCATATCCAGACTGTCCAAGAATAACTAAATGTGGACAGCGCACTTCTTTCATAATAACTTCGGCATTTCTACGTGACATCCTTGTCAAAGAATCAGCATGAAGCTTAGGGTCATGTCGCCATTTCCAAACTTCGCCATCGAATATCGTACCTCTCTTTACAATAGGCATGACTTCGAGTCGTCTTAAATGATTCACTTTTGCTCTAATATCAACCATCTCATCAATACTAAAAAAATATCTTTGCCTTTTCTCATTAATTTTTTGCCGACTAAGTATGCCTTCACGCAATCTTTTGACTGTATTATTAGGCGACTCTGCTAATGGGCCAAAACCTTCTATTTGAACTAATCCAGCAACATTTTCAGGAAAAGCAGCACTATAGCAAGTAGCCAAAAACGCACCAAGTGAATGGCCAACTAATACCATCTTCTTGGTTTCTAACACACTCAAAAACTGGTGAATATCATCAAGATAGTCGTGAAAAAGATAGTAATTATCGTCTTCACGATGAGTGGATAACCCATGACCAGGAAGATCTACTGCGATCAAATGAGCCTCTGGCATTAACTGATGACATGCTTTCATCAACTTGGTAAAACTAGCCGAGTTATCTAACCACCCGTGAATAAAAACGACCGTTATTTCGGCCGTTTTTGCCTCTCCTAATTCCATAGTCGCTAGTCTGTTGTGAACTAGCTTGTATTGTTTTTCAATAAACATCTATTTTACTTCCTGTACAACCTTTCCTTTGCTAGGCAAACCTTTGTAACTTCGGCAATATAGTCCGTAGCAAGGTGAAAAGTGACTGTCAACGTCTCTCACTACAACCGTCTCTTCGATACGCCATAAATGGGACCCAGTAACCCGCATAACTGGAAAAGCTAATTCGAACTCGTCAACTTTACCTAATTCTTCTCCTTGACTAATACCTAACAAAGTGACGAGCCTGCCTTCTGTATAGGCCATCGGTTCAACATACCCATCAACGTAAGCAACAAATCGTCCGGAAGGCTCAAAATCTAAACTGGGTTTACCATTGCTACTAATTGGTATATTCACCACTTCAATTCTGGTCTTATCTGACAAATTGGTCACCTTAGCAATAATTCCGCCAAGACGAATTTCCTTGACTTGCTCCTGAGGAAGATTTAACCATTGCTGATAATCAGTAATAACTTTTTCGTTAGTGGTATGAAGTGATTGGGGTAATGAAGAACATGCCGATACAAGCATCAACATAACGATTACACTCAACATTCTGATCATAAAGTTTCCTTAATATTAACCAACTAAATTGATAGGGTAGTGGTTAATAATATTGTCTCTAATACTAGGCATGAACACTAGAATTAGATAAAAATAATATCGAAAAACAACATACTAAATATAAATATCGACACCCAATAACTTTGCAAGATGTTCTTTTTTAGCGTGATGGAATACGTCCATATACTGTTCCATTGCTCTACGAGAATGACCTTCAGGAAGGTCATATTGAAGTTCAACTTTTTCTAAATCGGACTCACTCACTGCCCGAATAGATTGCGCCACTGCTGACGCAACTTTTGATGTTTGATTATTATCTTGCGTATCCCTATTTTTTAAAGCACTTTTGTTATGTGCTTTATGATTTCGTTGGACTATTGCAGGCGTTAAGCCATTCACTGTCACCATTTATCGTCACCATTTAAAAAGTTATCGCCATTATAATATCGTTATTTTTACTGATTAGAGCCCTATTCCTCTAATAAGTTACTATTCTCGACCTGGCAGCTTCTTCCAAGTTACTTTATCTCGTAAATACACCGGACTCGCTTCTTCTGCTGAGGTTGTATTACCTTTAGCAAACTCCAATTGAGCAAGAAAAGCAATATCTTCTGCTTCTGGGTATAAAACGTCCGTTTGTTGGCCTTTAATCTCAAGCGCAGCCAGATCTTGTTGGTAGGCTTGCCATCCAGTACCAGTAAACGACCACGGATGACTATCTACATCTACTGTTTCAATAAGTTGTGATGGAGCGACAACACACTCTGGTTCAAATTCGCGCCATTCACCACTATCTTGACGAACAAAACGGCCCCAGTACACTTCGCTCATACGAGCATCAATAGCACAAGCCGCATAAGTTGAACCATGTTCTCGATAAGCCCCTTGAGCCATGGCCGCTAACGTTGATATTCCTATCATAGGCAAACTTGCGCCAAATGCTAACCCCTGCGCAATACCAATACCAATACGTACACCAGTAAAACTTCCCGGACCTCGGCCAAAAGCTAGCGCATCAACATCATCTAACGTAATACCAGCTTGCTGCAGCAATTCGTCTACCATAGGTAATATTTTGGCCGTGTGCTCACGAGGTGCGATTTCACTACGACTAATCAAGTTGTCCCCTACCATTAATGCAACGGAACAATTTTCTGTGGATGTATCTAAAGCAAGAATTGTTGCTTTCATTAACGCCTCGAATTATATAATGATTGATTAAGTTAGCTTTTCTAGAAAAGCAGTGACTTGTGTTAAATCTCTTGTTCTTGGTATAGGTGGCAAGCTCTGCAAGAAAATCCCACCATAATCTCTAGTAACAAGACGATTATCGCAAATAATCAGTACACCTCTATCTTTTCCATCTCGAATTAATCTCCCTACCCCTTGCTTTAAAGTGATCACCGCATCAGGTAACTGAACTTGACGAAATGGTTCTCCACCACTGAGTTTACAATCTTCTATCCGCGCTTTTAATAACGGATCATCTGGGGCAGTAAAAGGTAATTTATCGATAATAACACAGCTTAGCGTATCACCTCTAACATCTATCCCTTCCCAAAAAGCCCCAGTAGCCACTAACAATGCATTACCTAATTCCATGAACTCTGCCAGTAATTTTTGTTTACTTGTTTCGCCTTGCATCAATACAGGAATTGTCAATATGGCACGAAAGCCCTCGGTCAATTCTTTCATCATGCTATGAGAAGTGCATAAAAAGAAACAGCGACCATTATTTTGTTCAATGACAGGGGCGAGCATTGAGACTAGTTTTTTCGATAATCCAGGACTATTAGGTTCAGGCAAATATCGCGGCACACAAAGTTTTGCTTGAGTTTGATAATCAAAAGGGCTTGGTAAAGAAAACTGCTCCTTGGGCTGCAAACCTAAACGATGAGTAAAATGTCCAAAATCATCCGATACGGCTAAAGTAGCGGAAGTGAACACCCAACATCCGTCCTTTTGTTCAATTTGTTGCTTAAATTTATCGGCAACCGAGAGGGGGGTAATATGCAAAGAAAATTGTCGCGGTGTCGTTTCATACCAATAAGAATAACCCATTATAGAAACGTCACAAACGCGATCCAGTCGAGATTTAATCGTATTAGCGCGCTCAAACGCTGTATCGAGCAATTGGCTACGGCCTAACGCTAATTTGAGCACATCAATTGCTAATCCTAAGCTGTCTTGTAGTCGACTCAATTCTCGTACAACCGATTCCGACTTTAACGCTTCGCGCCAATTGCCTTTGTACCCCGTGTCTCCCAAGACAATACGCATATCCATTGCTGACTGGCTCAACCGAGTTGATACCTTTTGTAATTGACGCATATCTCGGGCTTCTGTGCGGTATCCGATGTCTATATCCTTGGACAGTTCAAGCAATTGCCTACTCGATAACGATTGACCAAAATATTGGCTAGCAATATCAGGTAATTGATGAGCTTCATCAAAAATAAACACATCCGCTTCTGGAATCAATTCACCGAATCCAGTTTCCTTAATCGCCAAATCAGCCAAAAAAAGATGATGATTTACCACAACAACATCAGCATCCATGGCTTTTTTTCGTGCCTTTAAAACAAAACAATCTTCAAAGCTTGGGCATTCTTTACCTAAACAATTATCATTAGTTGACGTAATTGAAGCAATGATTGGACTATCTTCAGCGATATCTTCGCAATCGCCTAAATCACCACTTTTAGTGGTCGAAGACCAACTCCGCACTTTGATCAATTGCGTCAGTAGCGTCGGCTCTGCTTCGTTAGTGTGGCTTTCGACTAATTGTCGACTCAATCGATCTAAACACAAATAATTGGAACGACCTTTTAATAAGGCAACTTGACCATAATAACCGAGCGCATCTACCATCAACGGTAAATCACGATGGAAAAGCTGCTCTTGTAGATTTTTTGACCCAGTACTAATGATAACTTTTTTACCACTTAACAGTGCCGGCACCAAATAAGCAAAGGTTTTACCTGTACCCGTTCCGGCTTCAATTACCAGTTGCGATTTGTCCTTGATGGCTTTATTCACTGCTTCAGCCATATCAATTTGAGGCTGTCTAGCAGAAAAACCTGGTATAGCTTTACCAAGCGCACCGTCCGAAGAGAAAGTTTTGCGTATCATTTAATTAGCAAGGAAGTTAAACTGTAAGCGGATTATGTCAGGTTTGATGAGTTGGTGCGAATAAGGATTTATTCGCATCAGAAAAATCATTGTGATAAATTTTTTTGTTAACGCTGTAAATATCTCGACAACCAAGCAGGTCCATCAAAACTATCATTTTCGGAGAGGATGCTTTTTACCGCATCAACTGGATTAGTCCTGCTTTCCCAAAGCTCACTAATTATTTGTTCATCGATATGATGAGAGCCAACCATGTTGTTGATTCTTTGGCAGTAAAGTTTACGTGCGAGTAGTTCTTTATCCATAACGTATTCCCTTATAAAGAGTCACATGAAAAATTTGATCAAACAATTTGGAATAAATCAACAAGATGCATATTACCTGTAATATCGCTTAAATTTTGTTGAAACCATAGTAAGAATAGATTAATTATAGGGCTATTATTGTGGCACTGATCACTAACTCAACAAGTGGTTGAGCTTTTAAATATATTTAGCTATTTTATAAAATTGTACTTTTGGATGTAAAAAAGAATGGAAAAGAAGACCTTATTAACCCACTGTAGCGACGCGCCCGGTCTAATCGCTAAGATCACTAATATCTGTTACAAGCATCAATTGAATATCATCCATAATAATGAGTATGTCGATAATGCTGTCGGTCACTTTTTTATGCGTACTGAGCTTGAAGGTTATTTTAATGATAAAACTTTTTTAGCTGATCTCGACTACGCACTTCCAGAAGGCACTAAACGTAGACTAATGAGCTCCACAAGAAAGAAAATAGTCATATTGGTCACTAAAGAATCACATTGCTTGGGTGATATTTTAATGAAAGCGTATGACGGAAGTTTAAATGTCGATATCGCAGCGGTAGTGGGTAATTACGATACGCTACAAGCATTAACCGAAAAGTTCGATATCCCTTATCACCATGTTTCACATGTAGATCTAACTCGTGAACAGCATGAAGCGGAAATGCAAAAAGTTATCGACAGTTACCAAGCAGATTATGTTGTGTTAGCAAAATACATGCGTATATTGACGCCCAATTTTGTTAAAAATTACCACCATAAAATAATTAACATACATCATAGTTTCTTGCCGGCTTTTATCGGTGCGAAACCTTATCAACAAGCATATGACCGAGGCGTTAAAATAATTGGCGCAACCGCTCATTTTGTCACTGATGACCTAGATGAAGGACCTATCATTAAACAAGACGTCATACCGGTGGACCACAACTTTAGTGCTCAAGATATGGCTCAAGCTGGGCGAGATGTAGAAAAAAGCGTCTTAAGTAAAGCGTTAATGAAAGTCATTAATGACCATGTTTTTGTTTATGGCAACAAAACGGTTATTCTATAACCGATTCAAATATTAGTTATCGATTATAAAAAGTAGAAAGACGGTTTACATCGCCTTTCTACTTTTTAAAACCAATGTATGTCACAGCAAACTAAGTTAACCGCAAAAACTCAATTAAACTTGGCTTCGACCTAATGAAATAACCACTCGTCTATTTTGATCTTTTCCTATGGGTGAAGCATTGTCCGCAACCGGTCGACGCTCTCCATAACCTTGAATTCGAATTCTGTTATCTTCTAAACCAATCGATTTAAAATAATCTTTCAACACTATTGCTCTTCTTTCCGACAATGATTGATTCAAATCTTTATCACCACTTGAGTCGGTATAAGCAGAAACTAACACTAAATCAATATCTTGATTGTACCTAATGTAATCGGCAATTTGATATAATCGTTTTTCAGACGCTTTATTTAATTGATCACTATTTCTGTCGTAATGCAAAATAGTGAAAGAAATGTCCTCAAAACTGTACGGTAATAATTGGCTTAAACAGTGGGTAAAGGCATCATATTTTTGTCTAAATGTGACAGAAGACAACGACACTTCAACTCTTTGATTACGGCTAACCCAATCGGCATAGCTAAACGTAGGATAACGACCTTTTTCTAACTCCGATAATATTCCCCATGCTGTTTGACCACCGACATAACCATCAAACTGCTTAAAAAATTTCATAGTATTCATTCTATCGGCACTTTCACCTGCACGCCAAGCTGGAGGCATAGACACCAAACTTACACTACGCGTTTCTCCCATAGGTCGACGCATTTTCAATTCGAAGTCTAAATTAATTTTTTTACTCGCATGTGATGAAAACTCGGCTTGCCCGTAGTGTGGAATAGGATGAACTAGACGACACTCTAAAGGAGTGTTAGTGGCCATTTGCCAAGACGATTGTTCAGGTGCCGCTACATAGCGGACAGCTGTTGCCTCTGAAAAAGGTGATATCAGTGCAGAGGCGGTAACTAGGGTACATAACGCTATCCGTTTTTTCATAACAACTAAAACTCTTTTATGCTGAAACGGCAAACGACTGCCGCTTTACAAGGAAAACACGTCCATTTTCACTTACTTTCCATTTAACTGTATTTGATATAGCAAGAAGTTAGCCAAGTTATAGACAGAGAATTGACTTTAACCATTTTTCTTCGAGCGAGAATCTGCAATAATGCGCGTCTTATCAAACATGACGGTTCTTTATAGCAAAATGATGACTGTAGAAAACGAAGAGTTGACCCTTAAAAAACGCTTTCGCGGCTATTTTCCAGTCGTTATTGACGTAGAGACTGCTGGTTTTAATGCAAAAACCGATGCACTTTTGGAAATTTGCGCCATTACCCTAAAAATGGACGAGAATGGTGATTTACATCCAGCGTCCACTATTCACTTTCATATAGAACCTTTTGAAGGTGCTAATCTAGAAAAAGCAGCATTAGAATTTAATGGAATTCGCGATCCGTATAGCGCATTGCGTGGTGCAGTTGCAGAAGAAACTGCCTTGAAAGAAATAAATAAATTAATAAGAAAAGAACAAAAACAAGCCGGCTGTAGCCGAGCGATTATGGTCGCCCACAACGCAAATTTTGACCATAGTTTTGTTATGCAAGCCAGTGAACGTTGCAAACTAAAACGCGTCCCCTTCCATCCCTTCGCTACTTTTGACACAGCGGCATTAAGCGGCCTCGCTTATGGTCAAACTGTTTTGGCAAAAGCATGCAAATCTGCTGGGTTGGATTTTGACAACAAAGAAGCTCATTCTGCTTTATACGACACAGAAAGAACAGCCGAGCTTTTTTGCGGAATAGTCAATAAGTGGAGAGCCTTAGGAGGCTGGCCACTAGCCGATGACGACACCGAACAACCATAAAATACCTATTACTAAACGAGATTGTTATGAACCCTGTAGTTATTTCAGTATGTATCATGCTATTACTTGCACTGATGAGAGTTAACGTTGTTGTAGCGCTTACCTTCAGTGCTATCGTCGGTGGACTTGTTTCCGGTATGACGCTCACAGACTCTGTCTCAGCATTTGAAAGTGGCTTAGGTGGTGGTGCAACTATCGCACTAAGTTATGCAATGTTGGGAACATTCGCGGTTGCGATTTCCAAATCAGGCTTAACCGATTTACTTGCTCAAAATGTGATTAAGCGCATTCATGGCAAAGAAAATGGCGCGGCTAGCACTGGACTAAAATATCTAGTTATTTGCGCATTAATTCTTGTCACAATGTCTTCACAAAATGTTATCCCTGTTCACATCGCCTTTATTCCAATATTAATTCCTCCTCTGTTGGGCGTTTTTGCAAAACTGAAATTAGATAGACGTTTGATCGCCTGTGTGCTGACTTTTGGTTTGGTCACTCCATATATGGTATTGCCTATCGGCTTTGGTGGTATTTTCCTTAATAATATCCTGTTAAAAAATTTACACGATAACGGATTGCCTGACGTAGTCGCAAGCCAAGTCCCAACAGCAATGATGTTACCTGGATTAGGTATGATTGCCGGTTTGCTTACCGCAATTCTATTTACTTATCGTAAGCCTCGTGAATACAAGCAGACTGAACTCACTACGGTAAGTAATGAAGTCCAAATTAATAGTAAAAATATTGTAATCGCGGCTATTGCCATTGTAGTTGCTCTCGGAGCACAGCTTACTACTGGATCGATGATAATAGGTGGTCTAGCTGGATTTATGGTGTTTACTTTTGGCGGCGTAATTGCGTGGAAAGAAACACAAGATGTTTTCACACGTGGCGTCCACATGATGGCAATGATTGGTTTTATTATGATTGCAGCAGCAGGTTTTGCAGCGGTAATGAAGCAAACAGGTGGTGTAGAAACGTTGGTGGAAGCGTTATCTACCAGCATAGGCGATAATAAAGCGCTTGCTGCACTACTGATGTTGGTGGTTGGTTTACTGGTAACAATGGGAATCGGCTCTTCGTTCTCCACCATACCAATTATTGCTACCATTTACGTACCGCTAGCAATGGCATTTGGCTTTTCGCCAATGGCAACAATTGCATTGGTAGGGACTGCTGCAGCCCTTGGTGATGCAGGTTCACCTGCGTCGGATTCAACCTTAGGCCCAACATCAGGTCTAAATGCAGATGGACAGCACGAACATGTATGGGAAACGGTCGTTCCAACCTTTGTTCATTACAATATCCCATTAATTGTATTCGGTTGGATTGCTGCGATGGTGCTCTAGCCGCAGAAGTCACTTTAATATTAATGATAATGACGAACATAAAGGTATTAATTTGACAATATTGCTCGGAAAAATACCATCAAACTCATAAATAAAAAAACCAGTGACTCGTCACTGGTTTTTTGTAGAACTTAAATTTATTGTGCTTTTTCAGCCGCTTCTTTTATAAGTGGTTGAAGTTCACCTTTTTGAAACATTTCTAGAATAATATCACAACCGCCAACTAACTCTCCGTCAACCCACAATTGTGGAAAAGTCGGCCATTGAGCGTAAGCGGGTAATTCTGCTCGGATATCTGGATTCTGTAAAATATCCACATAAGCAAATTGTTCACCACACGCCATAAGCGCTTGAGATGCTTGAGAGGAAAAGCCACAACTTGGTAATTTAGGTGAACCTTTCATGTAAAGCAAGATCGAGTTTTCTTCAATCTGTTGTTTAATTTTATCGATAGTTTCCATTGTCTTCTCGCATTAGTTTTAACACTTAACGTTACGGTAGCATTCTACTGGTTTGCACAAGAATAAAAAGCACAATATAAGTAAGGTTTTAAGCTATGCTTAATTATCTTATCCGCAGATAAGATAATTACATTTTGAAGTTTTTTTTGTTAATAGGCTTTTAATAAAGTAAAAACTTGATAAACTATTTACTAAGTCAGCTTACTTGACGAAATAAAAATAATTATTGGAAGCAACCGAAAGAATCAATCTTTCAAATCAATGGAGAATCCGGCAATGGCTTTTGAATTACCAGCACTTCCTTATGCAAAAGATGCACTAGAACCACATATCTCAGCTGAAACTCTAGATTTTCACCACGGTAAACACCACAACACTTACGTTGTAAAACTAAATGGCCTTATTCCAGGTACTGAGTTTGAAAACAAATCATTAGAAGAGATCATAAAAACTTCTTCTGCTGGTATTTTCAACAACGCAGCGCAAATCTGGAACCATACGTTCTACTGGCACTGCCTTGCTCCAAATGCAGGTGGCGAACCAACAGGTGCAGTTGCAGAAGCAATTACTGCATCATTCGGTTCTTTTGAAGAATTTAAAGCAAAATTCACCGATTCAGCAATCAACAACTTCGGTTCTTCATGGACTTGGCTTGTTAAGAAAGCTGATGGTTCTTTAGATATAGTAAACACATCAAATGCAGCAACGCCACTAACTGACGATACTGTTACTCCGTTACTTACTGTTGATCTATGGGAACACGCCTACTACATCGACTACCGTAACGTTCGTCCAGATTACATGAATGGTTTCTGGGCGTTAGTTAATTGGGAATTCGTAGCAGAAAACCTAGCAAAATAGTTTTCTCTTCCTGATGCAAAAGCTGGCCTAGGCCAGCTTTTTGTATTTAAACGGTGAATAAAAATCCGTTATTGACTAAAAACTCATTGAATTTATTAAAAATAACCATCGACAAGCTCTAGTTCTCATACAATAATCAGGGCATCTTTAATTCTCAAATGTCATCTAGACTTACCATTATTGGTTGAGTCTGTTAGCTATTATTGGAACAACCATGCCTTCTTCTTTTGACTGGAAACCCGTCCTACTTGCTGGACTTATCGTTAGTATTGGCCAATTTAGTATGGGCTTAGTTTTTCCTGCTTTACCTTGGATTGCTCAAGACTTTTCTATCTCTGCGGAAGATGCTCAATTGCTCATTTCTATCTACTTGTTAGGTTTTGGACCTTCTCAGCTTATTTATGGACCGATATCTGACGCACTAGGCCGAAAGCCTATACTTATAGCAGGGTTATTTTTAGCTATTTTAGGTTTATCAATAGCGATATTGGCCAGTTTTTCGTTTGATATGTTGGTATTAGGACGATTTATACAAGGGCTAGGTGCTGGCTGCTGTGCTGTATTGGCTAGGGCTTCAATACGGGATTCTTACGACGGTGCTAACCTACCAAGAGCGCTTTCTTGGGTGACTATTGTAGCTTCATTTACCCCTATTATTGCCCCCGTTCTTGGTGGATTTATCAACCATGCGTTTGGTTGGTTAGCGGTATTTATCGCTCTACTTTCTTATATTGGCTTGGTTATTACTTTGTTGCTTTTTGTCTTTACCGAAACATTAGCGGTAAAAAAACCATTGCCGAATATTACCGCTATGCTCTCAACTTATAAGATGCTTATTACTTCCCGTTACTTTTTAAGTTTCGCTAGCATCGGTTGGTTTAATTTTAGTTTGGTGGTTATTTCTATTTCAGTTATGCCTTTTATCATGCAAATTCAAATTGGAATGAACTCTGATCAGTATGCATTGTGGGCACTTATTCCTGCTTGTGGTTTATTGGTGGGTGGTACTATTTGTAATCGAGTACGGCCTAAAATTGGCACAAAGAGAATGCTATTCTGCGCTCCTTTCGTCCATTTAACTGGTGCTATATGGTTGATCTTCGCGCCACTTACGCCACTTTCAATGATGTTTGGACAATTCCTTTTAACCTTAGGTAACGGCATTGCATTCCCTTGTGCTCAAACACAATTATTGGTGCCTTATAAAGAAAAGGCGGGCTCAGTCGCAGCTTTATCAGGCGGTGGGCAAATGACCTTTGCTTCGTTACTTGGCATGATTTTGATGAGCTTTGGGATTCAACAGGCATGGCATTTAGGTGTGGTAGTGGTCTTCATTACGGTATTAAGTTCTATCGGTATTTGGTTTGGTTTTAAATCTGAACCCAAACAATAAAAAAGCCCAGTAAATACCGAGCTTTGTAATACGAGTCAGTAAATAACTTATTCAGCTGAAGTACTGTCTAAATAAGCTTTAGTCGAGATATTAGTCCAAGCGCGTACACGTTTTAAATACGTTGCTTGAGAATCAATAATCTTCTTAGCCAGTGGATCTTTTTCTGCATACTCAGCAAGTAAAGCTTCTTTTTCTTGCAGCATTCTATCAAGCACTTCTGGTGGGAAATCTCGTACTTTAATGTTTGGATTATCACTTAACATTTTTTCCCAACTTTCAGCATTTTCGTCAATTGCTTGAACATACATGTCAAATGCGGCTACACGGAATGATGTTTCTAAGATAACTTGTAAGTCTTTTGGTAGTTTATCCCAAGTTCTTTTATTTACTAAGAATTGCGTTTCTGAACCTGGCTCATGCCATGCAGTATAGTAATATGGTGCGATATTTTGAAAGCCCATACGTAAATCAAATGCAGGACCTACCCATTCTAGCGCATCGATAGTACCGCGCTCTAATGACGTGTATAGCTCTCCTGGCGCAATATTGGTTGGCTTAGCACCGACTCGAGCAAACACTTCTCCTGCGAACCCAGGGATACGCATTTTGAGCCCTTGTAGGTCTTCGATAGAGTTGATCTCTTTTCTAAACCATCCACCCATTTGAATATCTGAATTGCCACCCGGGAAAGAGAGTAAGTTATGAGGTGCATACACTTCTTGCATTAACTCCATACCGCCACCACGATAAAACCATGCATACTGCTCCGTTGTCATTAGGCCGAAAGGCATTGATGAGAAGTACAACGTGTTTGGAACCTTACCTTTCCAATAGTACGAACTTGAATGGCCCAAGTCATATTGACCAGATTTAACCATATCAAACACACCCAGCGGTGCTTTATGCTTATTGGCTGAATCAATACGTATTTGCAATCGACCGTTAGACATTTCATTGGCAATTTTAGCCATGTTCTTACTTGCATCTCCGAGGATTGGCGTATTTGGCCCCCAAGTTTCTGCTAGTTTTAAACGATATACTTTGTCGGCAGCATGAGTTGAAACTGAAAAAGCAGCAATCGCTGCAATTGTCGCTGTTTTTAATAACAGCTTAATTTTATTTTGGGATCTCATCCGTTCCTCTATAATTTTAATACATTCGAAATGTACAGATAAATTT
This sequence comes from Vibrio sp. TH_r3, assembly GCF_033101115.1. Lineage (NCBI taxonomy): Bacteria > Pseudomonadati > Pseudomonadota > Gammaproteobacteria > Vibrionales > Vibrionaceae > Vibrio > Vibrio sp. TH_r3. The sequence goes on from NZ_JAWMPW010000004.1 coordinate 217,354, forward strand.
ACGGCATTCATTAATAAGGTCAAGTAATATTTACGACACAAACTAAAAAACGATGCATTTGCATCGTTTTTTATTAAAATAGGGGAAACCGAACCAATAATTTACATTAGTGGCATACCAATCAACTTACCATGCAAATACATTACAAATACACATGCCAATACAATTCCAACTACCACCGCTATAACATCATTGATAATTGAGGGTTTTAAGCTAGGTATTGGCCGTTGTTCACGCTTTTTCATCGAAATTCGGTCAAGTACCGCCCAAGCAAGAAAAGCACCAAACAGAATAACGTCGGCCAGCATGCCGTTAACTAATAAGTGACTTAATGCCCATAACTTCACGGCAATCAATTGTGGATGTTTGGTGACTTGTTTTATTTTCCCAGGTAAATACGGGGTAACGAAAAGAATCATCACTGGAACCATTAAGAGATAGGTAATATGTCTAAACCAATAAGGCGTGACATAAATTAAAACAGGTTCCATTCGAAGAGCGTTATAACCTATCGCAATGAAGTAAATACCGAGAATCGAAACAATCGAATAGATCGCTTTCCACCCCAATTCACTTTTTTGCGCCATTTTTTGTCTAATAGAAGGTGCAAAAATGGACGTAGAATGCATCCCCAAAAATAACAACAACCCCAACAGTAAACTCAACATAGCAATAGCTTCCTTTAAACCAAACGACAACGAACGTTGAACAAATAATAGTTTTATATTTTATGTATTTATACTTTTTATACTATTATTTGTCCTGCTAATAGTAAGTCCAAAGCAAAAAAAAAGCTCGAACAAATGTTCAAGCTTTTCTATTAAGATTTAATTAGTCTATTTAGATAGGCAGTTTAGTTGGCAATATTAACCAGCTATATACCCTCTTTACCAACCAGTAATCTCTCGCAGACCTTGACCAATATCGGCAAGACTTTTAACGGTTTTTACACCCGCGGCTTCCAAAGCGGCAAATTTATCTTCAGCAGTCCCTTTACCACCAGAGATAATCGCACCTGCATGTCCCATACGCTTACCAGGAGGTGCAGTCACACCAGCGATATAAGATACAACAGGTTTAGTTACGTTATCTTTGATAAAAGCTGCTGCTTCTTCTTCAGCGGTTCCGCCAATCTCACCAATCATAACAATTGCTTCTGTTTCTGGATCTTGTTCAAACAGTTTTAATATATCGATAAAGTTCGAACCCGGAATCGGATCTCCGCCAATACCAACACATGTCGATTGACCAAAACCTTCGTCAGTAGTCTGCTTAACCGCTTCGTAAGTTAGCGTACCTGAACGCGATACAATGCCGACTTTGCCTTTTTTATGAATATGGCCCGGCATAATACCAATTTTACATTCATCAGGCGTAATAACACCTGGGCAATTAGGACCAATCATACGCACGCCAGCTTCATCTAAGCGTACTTTTACATCAAGCAGATCAAGCGTTGGAATACCTTCGGTAATTGTTACAATTAAAGTAATACCAGCGTCGATAGCCTCTAGAATAGCATCTTTACAAAATGGCGCTGGAACGTAGATAACCGAAGCTGTTGCACCGGTTGTTTCTACCGCTTCTCTCACCGTATTAAATACCGGCAAACCTAGATGAATTTGACCACCTTTACCAGGTGAAACACCACCCACCATTTGTGTACCATATTCAATCGCTTGTTCTGAATGAAATGTACCTTGTCCGCCAGTGAAACCTTGGCAGATAACTTTGGTATTTTTATCAATTAATACAGACATTATTTGCCCTCCGCTGCTGCAACTACTTTTTCCGCAGCTTCTTTTAGCGAGGTCGCTGCAATAATATTGAGTCCACTTTCGGCCAATTTTTTTGAACCTAGTGGGGCGTTATTACCTTCGAGTCGAACCACTACTGGCACTTTAACACCAACTTCTTCAACTGCACCGATAATACCGTCTGCGATTAAATCACAACGAACGATTCCACCAAAAATATTCACCAATACGGCTTTAACATTTTCATCAGAAAGAATAATTTTAAACGCTTCTGTTACACGTTCTTTAGTTGCCCCCCCTCCAACATCAAGGAAGTTTGCTGGCTGACCACCATGCAGATTAACAATATCCATGGTGCCCATAGCTAAACCGGCACCGTTAACCATACAACCAATGCTGCCATCGAGTGCAACATAGTTTAGTTCCCACTGCGCCGCATGTGCTTCACGTTCATCTTCTTGAGATGCATCGTGCATCTCACGTAATTTTGGCTGACGATACATCGCGTTAGAATCGATATTAATTTTACCGTCAAGACATAAAAGATTTCCGTCACCAGTGATGACCAATGGATTAATTTCCAACAAAGCAAGGTCATATTGAGCAAACATGTTACCTAGACCCATGAAAATTTTACTGAATTGCTTAATTTGGTCGCCTTTCAAACCTAGCTTAAAGGCCAATTCACGTCCTTGGTAGGCTTGTGGGCCAACCAGTGGATCGATCGCGGCTTTGTGGATAAGCTCTGGTGTTTCTTCGGCCACTTTTTCAATCTCTACTCCGCCTTCAGTTGATGCCATAAACACGATTCGACGTGTTGAACGGTCAACAACCGCTCCGAGGTAAAGTTCATTCGCGATACTAGAGGCTTCTTCAACCAAAATTTTACTGACCGGTTGACCGTTAGCATCAGTTTGATATGTAACTAAATTTTTGCCAAGCCATTTCTGTGCGAACGCTTTAACGCCATCTTTAGTATCATGCAACTCTACGCCGCCGGCTTTACCGCGTCCACCAGCGTGAACTTGACATTTTACGACCTTTTTTTCTGTACTGATGCGGCCCGCCGCCTCAAATGCTTCTTGTGCAGTGTCACACGCATAGCCTTCTGGTACTGGCAGTCCGAACTCAGCAAATAGCTGTTTCGCTTGATATTCATGCAAATTCATTGTGCTATTCCATTTTCCTATCCCTTAAGGGATTATTATTTCCATAAAGTACAAAATATTATTCAATTTCTCGCCAACGTTGTTACTTACTCGATTCACAAATGCCTGAGTAAATAGTATCTAAAGCGAATAAATTTATAATATTGAGGCTTCCTTTACATTTGTAGGGTTTTTTAGTTGGCATAAAGATATTTAATAACCGCAGCTTACACGGCTAACTTTAAGCAACGCCTTAGTAAAATTAGAGCTAGGTGTTGAGCTGCCTAGCTCTGTTTTTCTCAGTTAATATAACAACTGATGTGTAAATAACTTAAACATCGAGCAGTAAACGTGCAGGATCTTCAAGTAATTCTTTGATCGTTACCAAGAATCCAACTGACTCTTTACCATCAATTAGGCGGTGGTCATAAGACAGGGCCAAATACATCATCGGTAAGATTTCTACTTTGCCATTAATCGCCATAGGGCGGTCTTGAATTTTGTGCATACCAAGAATTGCCGCTTGCGGTGGGTTAATAATTGGCGTTGACATTAATGAACCAAATACACCACCATTAGTAATAGTGAAGTTACCGCCTGTCAATTCTTCTACGGTAAGCTTGCCATCACGACCTTTAATAGCCAGTTCTTTGATCCCTTTCTCTATATCTGCCATACCGAGCATATCGCAATCTTTCAGTACTGGTGTCACCAACCCGCGTGGAGTTGACACTGCCATACTAATGTCAAAGTAGTTATGGTAAACGATATCTTCACCATCGATTGAAGCATTCACTTCTGGGTAACGTTTAAGCGCTTCTGTTACTGCTTTAACATAGAAAGACATAAAGCCTAAACGTATATCATGACGTTTTTCAAACTGCTCTTGATACTGTTTACGCAGATCCATGATAGGTTTCATATTCACTTCGTTAAAAGTAGTCAGCATGGCTGTGCTGTTTTTCGCTTCCAGCAAACGCTCAGCAACTCGTTTACGTAAACGAGTCATTGGTACGCGTTTTTGACTACGTGCCGCAGCAGGCGTATCTATCGCTGGAGCGGCTTCATCTTTAGCCGCTGTTTTGGCGTTCGTTAAATAACCATCAACATCTTCTCTAGTAATCCGGCCACCAACACCAGTACCTTTTATCTGACTCGCTTGGATACTATGTTCTGCCAACAAACGGCGAATCGCAGGACTTAATGTGTCATTCGATTCCTCAGTCAGTGCTGCTTTATGACGCTGATCTGGAGATTCTTCTGTCGTAGTGGTCGTTGCGGAAGTTGGCTCACCGGCCACTGCTCCGCGTTTAATACGAGCCAGTAATTGCTTCGAAAGTACCGTAGCACCTTCTTCTTCTATAATCGCATCCAATACACCTGCTTCTGGTGCTGGAACTTCGAGTACTACTTTGTCTGTTTCGATGTCAACAATCACTTCATCACGAGCAACTGCTTCACCTGGTTTTTTATGCCAAGTTGCCACCGTTGCATCAGCGACGGATTCAGGCAAGTCTGGAACCAGAATTTCAATTGTCATAGTTTATTCTTCCTTTAACTTCTAGTTCTTCATCAAAAATCTAGATTCAAAGCGTCATCAACCAACGCTTTTTGTTGTTTCATATGTACCGACATATAGCCGACCGCTGGAGATGCTGAAGCTGGTCTTCCTGAATATTTTAGAACACCATCTCGAATCGCATTACGGAAGTTATGCTGACTACAATACCAAGCACCTTGATTCTGTGGTTCTTCTTGACACCAAACAAAATCTTGCACGTTTTCATATTGTTCTATCAAATCACGCACTTCAAATAATGGGAATGGGTACAATTGCTCTATACGAATAATCGCCACATCATTTTGTTCGTTCTTGCGTCTTTGATCTAATAAATCGTAATAGACTTTACCAGAACAAAATACCACACGTTTCACTTGGCTTGGTTCTATCTCATCAACTTCACCAATCGCAGGTTGAAAAGTGCCTTGTGCAAGTTCTTCAAGTGTCGAGGTACACAATGGATGACGAAGTAAAGACTTCGGCGACATGACCACCAGTGGACGACGCATAGGACGGACAACTTGACGACGAATCATGTGGTAAACTTGTGCAGGTGTTGAAGGCACAACAACTTGAATATTTTGCTCCGCGCACAACTGCAAATAACGCTCTAGTCGTGCAGATGAGTGCTCTGGACCTTGCCCTTCATAACCATGCGGTAACAGCATCGTTAGACCACATAACCGCCCCCATTTCTGTTCTCCAGACGAAATGAACTGGTCGATAACCACTTGAGCACCGTTAGCGAAATCACCGAACTGTGCTTCCCATAAGGTTAAACCACCTGGCTCTGCGGTTGCATAGCCATATTCAAACGCTAATACCGCTTCTTCTGACAGAACCGAGTCAAACACTTGAAATGGACCTTGTTTAGAATGAACATTCTGCAGCGGTACATAAGTGCTAGCATCTTCCTGATTATGCAATACCGAATGGCGATGGAAAAAAGTACCACGACCAGAATCCTGACCAGAAATACGGATACGTTTGCCATCATCAACCAGTGTTCCATAGGCTAAAATTTCAGCCATACCCCAGTCGAGTGCTTTTTCGCCGCTAATCATTGCTCGACGGTCGTTATAAATTTTATTTACACGACTTTGTAACTTATGACTTTCCGGATAATCACACAGTTTTTCACCAAGATCTTTAAGTCGAGTAAGTTCATACTCGCTATCCCACTCGATATTCCAATCGTGTCCAAGATAAGGGTTCCAATCAACGGAATGCATTTCCATTGGACGCCATTCTTTTACGACGACTTCACCATGGTCGAGTGCATCACGGTAGTCATTAACCAATTCAGTAGCTTTACCGATATCAATTTCACCACGATCAATTAACACATCAGCATAAAGCTTACGTGGCGTTGGGTGTTTTTTGATTTTTTGATACATCAATGGCTGGGTAGCGTTAGGTTCATCTGCCTCATTGTGACCATGGCGGCGATAACACACTAAATCAATCACTACATCGCGTTTAAATGTATTTCGATAATCTAGGGCAATACGCGTTATGAAAGCAACGGCTTCTGGATCATCAGCATTTACATGGAAAATAGGAGCCTGTACCATTTTTGCAATATCAGTACAGTACATAGTAGAACGAGTATCTCTAGGGTTCGACGTGGTGAAGCCAACTTGGTTATTAACAACAATTCTGACTGTTCCACCAACTTGAAATCCGCGAGTACGAGACATATTAAAGGTCTCTTGTACAACACCTTGACCTGCAATAGCTGAATCGCCATGAATTGTGATTGGCAATACCATACTACCATCTTTATCTTTAAGGCGATCTTGACGAGCTCGTACTGAACCAATAACTACCGGATTAACAATTTCTAAGTGAGAAGGGTTAAACGCGAGAGCTAAGTGTACATCGCCGCCAGGAGTGGCAAAGTCCGCAGAGAAACCTTGGTGATATTTAACGTCACCTGTACCCCAAGTATCATCGTGCTTTCCGGCAAACTCATCAAATAGGTCTTGTGGCTTTTTGCCTAATACATTGACCAACATGTTTAGACGGCCACGGTGAGCCATACCAATAACTACTTCACGCATACCGGATTTACCCGCATGACGAATCAATTCTTTAGTCATTGGAATAAGTGCATCACCACCTTCTAGAGAAAAGCGTTTTGCACCTGGGAATTTAGCTCCCAAATAACGCTCTAGGCCTTCAGCGGCAGTTAATTCATCAAGAAAAGTTGCTTTTTCTTCTGCTGTGAACGTTGGCTGGCCTAATACAGATTCTAAACGCTGTTGAACCCAGCGTTTTTGCTCTGTATTCGTCATATGCATATATTCTGCACCGATTGAGCCACAGTAGGTCTTTTTCAACGCAGAATAAAGATCACCTAACTGCATAGAATCTTGTGCTACTGCAAAAGAGCCTACATTGAAGGTTTCTTCAAAGTCGTCTTGAGTAAGGTTATGAAATGCAGGGTCTAGGTCCGGACCGGGGTCACGTTCCCATATACCTAGTGGGTCTAGGTTAGCTGCTTGATGCCCTCGGAATCGATAGGCATTGATTAATTGTAAAACTTTAACTTGTTTAGCATCGACATCTGGATCACTAACTTGGACATTGTAATGCTTTGTCTCTTGGGCGAGTCTCCGGAAGTAGTCACGGACACGTGAGTGAGATTGTTCTGTCACCTCGGAAGATTGCGCAGGCAAATCTTCAAACACACGTTTCCATTCCTCACTGACCAGATCCGGGTCACTTAGATACAGTTCGTAGAGTTCTTCTACGTAAGTTGCATTGGCGCCAGCCAAGTGTGAAGACTCGAGCCATGCCTTCATCACGCCGTTGTGCATATATTCCCTTAACCAGTAGTTTTCACTTTAATCCCGATTTATTCGGGCTTTATGTATATAGCCAGCACTGCAATATGTTCACAATGCTGGCAATGCCTATTTTTCAATTTTGCTTACTATTACAATATTCACTAATAAAATATTGCAGTTGTTTCCTAATAAAGCTTAGACCGATCTATTCACTAACATGGTTTTAATATGGCCAATTGCTTTAGTCGGATTTAATCCTTTAGGACAAACACTTACACAATTCATGATGCCATGGCAACGAAAAACGCTAAATGCATCATCGAGATCTGATAAGCGTTCGTCTGTCGCGGTATCTCGGCTATCAATTAACCAGCGATACGCAGCAAGCAAACCAGCAGGCCCAATGAATTTATCTGGATTCCACCAAAATGATGGGCACGATGTTGTACAGCATGCGCACATAATACATTCATATAGTCCATCCAGATGAACACGTTCTTCAGGCATCTGTAAATTTTCTCTTGATGGTGGTTGATTACCATCTGAAATCAAATACGGCTTAACTTTCTCATAATTATCATAAAATTGTGTCATGTCCACAATTAAATCACGAACCACTGGTAGACCTGGTAGTGGTCTGATGACTATAGGGTTTTGTTCCATCAGTGCTGACAACGGCGTAATACAAGCTAAGCCATTTTTGCCATTCATATTCAAACCATCTGAACCACATACACCTTCTCGGCATGAACGACGGAAAGAAATTGACGCATCTTGTTCTTTTAACAGAATCAGCGCATCTAACACCATCATGTCTGTACCTTCATCCACTTCGAGTACGTAATCCTTCATATAAGGTTTACTGTCTACGTCAGGATTATAACGGTAAAGAGAGAAATTCAGTTTCATAGTATTCTACTCCCCTTAGTAAGTACGAACTTTAGGTGGAAAAGCATCACGATGCACAGGTTCCATATTAACATCGCGCTTAGACATTTCACCTGTTTCCGGGTTATAGATAGAGTGACACAACCACTGTTCATCATTTCGGTCAGGGAAATCGAATCGAGCGTGAGCACCACGGCTTTCTGTACGATAGTTAGCAGCGACTGCAGTAGCAAAAGCCGTTTCCATTAAATTATCAAGCTCTAAACACTCAATACGTTGAGTATTAAACTCAGAAGACTTATCTGATAAGTGAGCATTATTTAAACGTTCACGAATCTCTTTCAACTCTTGAAGGCCATTTGCCATTGCATCACCTTCTCTAAATACTGAGAAGTTATTCTGCATACACGCTTGTAAATCCTTACGAATTTGAACGGGGTCTTCACCTTTCTCGCTATTTTCCCAACGCATTGTACGAGCCAAAGATGCTTCGATATCCGATTCTGTTGCGGGACGAGCTTCTGATTGAGCAGCCAATGTGTCACCCAAATGAAGCCCTGTAGCACGACCAAATACCACTAGATCAAGCAGTGAGTTACCGCCTAGACGGTTAGCACCATGCACAGATACAGACGCAATTTCACCACAAGCAAACAGGCCTTGAACTTCAATGTCAGCACCATTTGTATCTTGCTTAATCGCTTGTCCAGATACCTGAGTAGGTACGCCACCCATCATGTAGTGGCAAGTAGGAATAATAGGAATTGGTTCTTTTACTGGATCCACATGAGCAAATGTACGCGATAATTCGCAGATACCTGGTAATTTAGACTCTAAGACATCTTTACCGAGGTGATCCAATTTAAGCTTGATATGTGGTCCCCATGGCCCATCACACCCACGACCTTCTCGAATTTCGATCATAATAGAACGAGCAACAACATCACGTCCGGCTAAGTCTTTCGCATTTGGCGCATAACGTTCCATGAAGCGTTCGCCGTCTTTATTGAGAAGATAACCACCTTCTCCACGACAACCTTCTGTCACTAATACTCCTGCACCAGCGATACCTGTTGGGTGGAATTGCCACATTTCGATATCTTGCATTGGCACACCAGCACGCAATGCCATACCAACACCATCGCCGGTATTAATATGCGCATTCGTAGTCGATGAGTAAATACGACCTGCCCCACCTGTAGCTAAAATAGTTGCTTTAGATTTGAAGTAATTAATCTCACCGGTTTCCATACAGATTGCAGTGCAACCCATTATGGCGCCATCTTGGTTTTTAACTAAATCTAGCGCATACCATTCAGAAAAAATAGTGGTCTTATGTTTAATATTCTGCTGATAAAGCGTATGTAATAATGCATGCCCAGTACGGTCAGCTGCCGCTGCAGTACGTGCGGCTTGCTCACCACCAAACTCTTTAGATTGTCCACCAAATGGACGTTGATAAATAGAACCGTCTTCAAAACGAGAAAATGGTAATCCCATTTTTTCAAGTTCAATCACCGACTCAGGTCCATTTTTACACATATATTCGATGGCATTTTGGTCACCGATATAATCGGAACCTTTCACCGTATCGTACATGTGCCATTGCCAGTTATCCTTGTGGGAGTTACCTAGTGCAACGGTAATACCACCTTGAGCGGATACAGTATGCGAACGAGTAGGAAATACTTTTGATAGCAAAGCACAAGAAAGGCCTTGCTCTGAAATTTGTAATGCTGCGCGCATACCTGCGCCACCAGCACCGATGACAACTGCATCGAATTCACGAACCGGAATAGTCACTTAGGCACCCCACAGAATAAATAGGCCAGAAAAGAAATACACAAATAAGATAGCAACTATTACACATTGTAACAGGCCACGAATAAGCGTTGGCTTGATATAGTCAGTTAGAACTTGCCATAAACCAATCCAAGCATGGACAAGGACAGAAGTCAAAGCAAGCATGGTAAATGCCTTGGTAAACGTGCCACCAAAGAACGAGGTCCATGTGTGATAAGTTATATCGCCACTAAAAGCACAAAAACCAACAATGTAAATTGTGTACAAAGTAAGAATAATTGCAGTAGCGCGGATAAGTAGGAAGTCATGAACACCATTACGACCTACAGAAGAAACAGAATTTACCATACCAAAATACCTCCAAGTAGCGACAATACTGCAGTTACAGCAAAGGTTACTTTTGCAGTCATAACGCCAGATTCGAATTCTTCATAATGGCCAAAGTCCATAATTAAATGACGAATTCCACCAACAATATGGTAGGCAAGTGCGGTTAGTATTCCCCATAAGACAAACTTAACCAAAAAGCTGTCTACGAGATCAGCTGCTTGCATAAAACCTTGAGGGGATGATAAAGATATTGATAACAGCCAAAGCAAAATACCAATGGCTACAAATGTGATTACACCAGTAACACGGTGTAAGATAGACACAATCGCAGTAATTGGAAAGCGTATGGTCTGCAAATCGAGATTGACAGGTCTTGACTTTCTTTCTTTCACGGGCTTGCTCACTCAGCTCCATTGAGCGTTTGTTTGTTTATTACTTCGAATTTTGATAGATCTAGAGTTCTTTATGTGTCAACCTTACAAAACTTAACATCGATTTAACATTTTAACGTTCAAACACTGGTTAATTATGTAAATAAAATGTTAATCAAGCGTTCAGATTTTAAAGTAATTATTTCTTTCTAGGCTTGAACTTATAAGGTCTCAACCACAAACTTCATTTACACTATACGTTTGGCAACAAATTAATACAATAATCTTAACAAAAAGTGCTACATGGCACATGTTTTTAACTTTTTAAATGTGGAAAACCTTAACAAGTGCACACAAACCTCTAGAAAAATTGACTTTACTCAAGATCCTGAGTAAAAAATGTCTCAGAACAAATCCCGGATGGACTAATTTTAAACAAAGGAGAATGTAATGGCAGATAAGAAGGCGACCCTTCATATAGAAGGTAAAGCTCCAATAGAACTGCCGATTATGGAAGGTACGTTAGGCCCTGAAGTAATCGATGTACGTAAATTAGGTGCAAATGGATATTTTACATTTGACCCTGGTTTTTTAGCGACATCATCTTGCGAATCCCAAATAACATTCATCGATGGCGGTAAAGGTGTGCTATTACACCGAGGCTATCCAATTGATCAATTAGCCAACAAAGCAGATTACTTAGAAGTTTGCTATATCCTCCTATACGGAGAGGCGCCCAATAGAAAAGAGTACGACGAATTCAAAAAAATCGTCACAAGACACACTATGGTTCATGAGCAAATAGCGAGCTTTTTCCATGGTTTCCGTCGTGATGCTCATCCAATGGCTATTATGGTTGGGGTAGTAGGTGCCCTTGCAGCGTTTTATCACGATTCACTTGATATCAATAATGACAGCCATCGCGAGATAGCTGCATTCCGCCTACTATCGAAAATGCCAACACTGGCTGCAATGTGTTATAAATATTCTATCGGTCAACCGTTTATTTATCCTCGCAACGATTTAAATTATGCAGAAAATTTCTTGCATATGATGTTTGCTAACCCATGTGAGGATTATGAAGTTAATCCTGTTGTGTCTCGTGCTATGGACAAAATATTTACATTGCATGCAGACCATGAACAAAACGCATCAACCTCAACGGTACGTTTAGCCGGTTCTTCAGGTGCAAACCCATTTGCCTGTATTGCCGCAGGTATTGCATCTCTTTGGGGGCCTGCTCATGGCGGTGCTAACGAAGCGTGCTTGCGTATGTTAGAGGAAATAGGCAGTGTTGATAATATTCCAGAATATGTCGACCGTGCCAAAGATAAAGAAGATCCATTTAGATTAATGGGCTTTGGTCACCGTGTTTACAAAAACTATGACCCACGTGCAACAGTAATGCGTGAAGCCTGCCATGAAGTTTTAAAAGAGCTAAAAATCGAAGACCCATTGTTGGATGTGGCGATGGAATTAGAGCGTATCGCTCTATCTGACCCATATTTTGTTGAGAAAAAACTGTACCCGAATGTGGATTTCTACTCCGGTATCATCCTGAAAGCAATTGGTATCCCAATCTCTATGTTCACGGTTATTTTTGCAATGTCTCGTACTATTGGCTGGATAGCTCACTGGAATGAAATGCATGGCGATCCAGACAACCGTATCGGTCGTCCACGTCAGCTTTATACTGGTGAGCAATTACGTGATTTTGAACCGTTGCACGAAAGAGAATAACAGTCACGATTAAATTGTAGTGTGCTGAGAATTTATGGCGCACTACTTATTTACTCATAATCGGGCAAGTAATTGGTGTTCAGGTAGCTGATTAGTACTTGGATAACTGATTAAAGGTTAAACAATAAAAGAGAAGCGTATTTTATCGCTTCTCTTTTTTATCCACACAATAATAAATTTATAAATCAATGAGTTACAAAAGCTTCCCTTAAACAGGGTTATCGATATCAATAAACTCAACATCAAACCCATATTCTCGAGCTAACCACTCCCCTAACGCTTTCACCCCATAACGTTCGGTCGCATGATGACCCGCACTAAAAAAATGAATGTCCTGCTCTCTGGCTGAGTACGTTGTGCGTTCTGATATTTCCCCTGAAATAAAAGCATCAAGCCCTTTAGCTGCCGCTAAATCGATATAGTCTTGTCCTCCGCCAGTACACCAACCTACCGTTTTTATTGACTTGTTTACTTCTGAGGAAATGTGTAACGGTACTCGATTTAGAACAGATTCAATTTTTTGTGCAAACTCATCTGCCGAAAGCGTGGACTTTAGCGAACCATACATAGCAACAGATTGAGGCGTCGCTTCTAGGCCACCTTCAACCTCAATACCTAGTAATTGTGCAAGTTGCGCGTTGTTACCAAGTTCTGGGTGAATATCTAACGGTAAATGATAGGCGTAAAGATTAATGTCATTCTTTATGAGGGCTTTAATTCTTTCACCTTTCATTCCTCGAATCGGTTCAGGCTCGCCTTTCCAGAAGTAACCATGATGAACCAAAATAGCATCAGCATTTAAAGCTATTGCTTTCTCAATAAGAGCAATAGATGCCGTAACACCAGTCACAATTTTTTTAACTTGCGACGTTCCTTCTACTTGGAGTCCGTTTGGACAGTAATCTTTGATTAATTCAGGAGAAAGTTTTTGATTTAGCAGTGCTTCTAATTGCAAGTGATCCATTTTATGTTATACCAATATATAAAGTTAGCCTTGTTTCCAGAATACCACAGGACGTCAATAATGCAGGATAATGTCAGCAAAATAACGCAATGGATGATCGATAATCCACCAATATTACAACCTGATAAAGAACCTGCCACATGTAACCCATTTAAACAATTATCCTTGCCTAACTACCAAGAATATAACGGAAACAGTCGATTAGGTTTTATCTATCAAGAACTATGTAAACGCCTTTTTGAGCATCATTCTGATTTTTCTGTTGTCGCAGATGAAATACAACTATTTGAAGGTAAGCAAACCATCGGAGCCATTGATTTTATCCTCAAACGGCAGCAAAAAATTGAACATTGGGAAGTCGCGATTAAGTTTTATTTATTACAAGGAGGACTCTGGTATGGTCCAGATAGTCGCGATAGGTTAGATATAAAACTGGATAGAATGCTTACCCACCAACTAGAAATGTCCAAAAGTGAAGCATTTATGCAACGCTTTCCCAATTTAGCCGATATTACACCAAAACTGCTCATGCATGGACGGCTATATATCAACCCATTTGAACCCGAAACAGTGCCTCAAGAGAGCGTTGGGTACACAATCAACCCAAGTTCAATTGCCGGTAACTGGTGCTATCAACATCAACTACAGTTAGTAAATGAACCGCTATACAAACTTAAAAAGTACGATTGGATTGCCGGCACTAACGCACTAACCGAAAAACTGACAGAACTTAGCGAGTATGCCGTACATTGCCAAACATTAAGCGGTGACTTTTGGTTTGTGGTACCTGACCATTGGCCTAAGTAATCAGTTAGATAAGTATTGTGTATTCAAATTAATAAAATAGATAAATACTCTTGCTGCAAATCCAATAAAAAACCGACACTTAATAGTATCGGTTTTCAAATTTATTAACTTTAAAATCGCGGTAGATTAATGCATTTAACAGCGATAAAACTATAATCCTGCTTCTTTAAAGACTTGATTTACAATTTCTTGTGCTTCTTTTTCGATAGCTTTTAAATGCGCTTCACCTTTAAAGCTTTCACAATAAATTTTATAAATCTCTTCCGTCCCAGATGGACGAGCTGCAAACCAACCGTTTTCCGTGGTCACTTTCAATCCACCAATAGCAGCCCCATTACCAGGAGCATGAGTCAATCTTGCCGTAATACGCTCTCCTGCTAACGTTTCTGCTGAAACCATGTCAGGAGAAAGCTTAGATAAAACGCGTTTTTGCTCAGCATTAGCCACAGCAGATATACGGTTATACTCTGAAGAACCGTGTTTGGCAGCCAATTCTTCATAATATTGTTGTGGATTTTTTCCTGTCACAGCGGTAATTTCTGCACCTAACAAACACAATAAAATACCATCTTTATCAGTAGACCAAGGTGTACCGTCTTTACGTAGGAAAGAAGCACCAGCACTTTCTTCACCACCAAAGCCAAATGAACCATCGTACAAACCATCAACAAACCATTTAAAGCCAACAGGTACTTCACACAGATCTCGACCGAGATCGGCAACAACACGGTCGATTAATGCACTTGAAACCAGTGTTTTTCCTACCGCGACATTTTTCCCCCAACCGTCGCGATGGCGATAAAGGTAATCAATACATACCGCTAAATAATGATTAGGGTTCATCAGACCTTTGGGGGTAACAATACCATGACGATCGTAATCTGGGTCGTTACCAAATGCTAAATCGTAATCATCTTTTAATGCCAGTAAACTCGCCATGGCATAAGGTGAAGAACAGTCCATACGAATAGCACCATCTTTGTCCAAAGACATAAATTGGAATGATGGGTCAATCGCTTCGTTAACTAAGGTTAAATCTAAATTATAAGTTTTCGCTATTTGTCGCCAATATTCGATGCCCGATCCCCCTAATGGATCTACGCCAATTTTGATATTGGCATTTTGAATCGCTTGCATGTCAACAACATTAACTAAATCGTCAACGTAAGGTTGAACAAGGTCAACTTCAGATATAAGTTGCTTAGCTGCACCACTTGGCATGGCTTTAACACCACTCATTTCATTCGCGATCAATTCATTAGCACGATCTTCAATAGCCTGAGTTAAGTCACCTTCTGCTGGGCCACCATGTGGTGGATTATATTTAATTCCGCCATCTTGAGGTGGATTGTGAGAAGGTGTAATGACAATCCCATCGGCTTTATCATCATGTTGAAGGTTATAAGTCAAAATAGCGTGTGAAATACCAGGTGTAGGCGTAAAACCATTGTTTTCTTGAACAATCACTTTCACATCATTAGCAACCAATACTTCTATTACACTACAAAAAGCCGGTTCAGAAAGAGCGTGAGTATCCTTACCTAAAAATAAAGGCCCTGTAGTCCCCTTTTCCGCTCGAACTTCCGCTATGGCTTGTGCAATAGCAAGAATATGATTCTCATTAAACGTCTCTTTTTCTGAGCAACCACGATGACCAGACGTACCAAACGCAACACGTTTTGCGGCGTCTTCACTATCAGGCTGCAACAAATAATAACTTGATACTAATGCAGGAATATTGGTGAGATCTTGTTGTTGGGCTTTCTGCCCAGCTCGGGGATGCATTGCCATTTTGTAATCCTTTAATAACTAAAGCCTAAATAAAAAGCCTCATAACGACATCTGAGGAATCAGTTCATTATGAGGCTTATATACATTTGAATACCACAGCACAAATCAAAAATTAAATCGAACTGCACACTTTTTCTATTAAATCTTGCTGGAAGTTCATTCTGGTCATCAACTGATCAACCATTTGACGTTTTCTATTGGTGTTATTATTAGTAATAACCCAGAATGGTGTATTTGGTATAGAGCGAGGTTTGGTTGTTTTGCCACTGGCTAAAAGTACATCTTCATTATCAGCAAAGTAAACACGTGTTCGCCCTTTCACTTGAGTAGCTTCTGCAAAACTTTCATTGTTTATACGGTATAACGTAGACAAAACTTGTAAAAAACGATCTATTGCTTTGTTACTTTCTGAATATTCATCAGAGATAAGTAACATTCGCATCGCTTTCACACCATCAACTTTCTCGGCATTCCCTGCATCTTTGCTCACAACAATACCAACTGGTTCTTTGGTAGCAAGAGGCACTTTCTGCGCGCCAGTAGCTTCTGCGATTTGAGGTGAACCTTGCTTCTCTTCAGCTACAATCAGCAAACGACGCAATATATCTGACGCGCTTTCACCAATATGCTGAGTCTGACTTGCAATATAACGGTATAGATCCTCATCAACTTCAATTGTTTTCATTCGCTTTTCACAATCTCACTGTATTAATATCTGGTTGATTATACTCATTCAAACATAAGATGCGAGTTTCCAAGATCGTATTTCTGCATTTTTGGGTTGCACAGCGACATTTGGATTACTACCATGAACGTTCTTTCCCTTTTTTATCGAAAATAAATACAATGTCTGAGCTGCTCAACTATAAACTTCACGGCAAGGGGCCAACGGTAGTATTAATACACGGTCTATTTGGTAATCTAGACAATTTAGGGCTTCTGGCTCGAGAACTCGAACGCGATCATCAGGTATTGTCTATGGATTTGCGAAACCATGGTTTGTCGTTTCATTCAAATGAACATACTTATTCAGCAATGGCAGACGATGTTCAGCAGTTAATTACCTCACTAGAGTTGAAAAATATCACATTAATTGGCCATTCAATGGGTGGCAAAGTGGCAATAAAACTGGCAAGCCAATATGCAGATAATATCAATAAACTTATCGTTTTAGACATGGCGCCTGTTGCCTACATAAAACGAAAGCATGACAACGTTTTTGCTGGTCTACAAGCGGTGCAAGCGACCCAGCCACAAACTCGCGTTGCAGCGATGGAAATATTAGAACAGCACATAGAATTAGATGGTGTTAGGCAGTTTTTGGGTAAATCATTATTTCGCTCTGAAACAGGATTCAACTGGCGTTTTGATGTTAAATCTATAATGGACAATTATAATTATATTCTCGGTTGGGATCGTATTGAAAAGACTCGAGTTCCAACCTTATTTATTAAAGGTGGCGAGTCGGACTATTTAACTCAAGAACACCAACCATTGATACAAGCTCAATTCACCGATGCAAAAGCTCATGTTATCGCTAATACAGGCCATTGGTTGCATGCAGAAAAGCCACAAGAAGTGATTAGAGTGATAAGACGATTTCTCGATAAAAAATAGACTGCTAAACTGTGCTGCTTCACATTAACTTTAATGATTAACAGTGGTATAGTTCACCCACAAATTTGGTATAAAGGGCAACTATGCTTTACGAGTATTACGATTTATTGGAATCCATCGGTTTAGATCTTTTATTTGCGTCTATTTTTTTCCTCATAGGGATGGCGATAAAAGATGTACTTAAGCAGGGTAATGTTCCAGTATTTGGTCAACGTATCGTATGGATGGTTCTATTTTTAGGCTGCGCTGGATTCATTGCCAAAGGCATTATCCAAATAGCTTGGGAAGGAACTGGTTTAGGTTAACCAGAATTCGTCAAAGCTAGGCGGTAGTAACATACTGTCCATAGCGCGTTTGGCCAACATCACAAATTATCAATAGGTATACAAATATGGCAAGTGTAGGTCTCTTCTTTGGCAGTGACACCGGCAACACAGAAGCTGTCGCTAAGATGATTCAAAAACAATTGAGTAAAAAACTGGTTCACGTTCAAGACATCGCGAAAAGTAGTAAAGAAGATATCGACAACTTTGATCTTCTTATACTGGGAATACCAACTTGGTACTACGGAGAAGCACAATGTGACTGGGATGACTTTTTCCCTGAATTAGAAGACATAGATTTTTCTACTAAGCTTGTTGCTATTTTCGGTTGCGGTGATCAAGAAGATTACGCCGAATATTTCTGTGATGCGATGGGAAATATCCGCGATATCGTCGAAGCAAAAGGCGGAACTGTTTTAGGCAACTGGCCAACAGAAAGCTACGAGTTTGAAGCATCAAAAGCACTTATCGACGACGAAACATTTGTTGGTTTGTGTATTGATGAAGATCGTCAACCAGAACTGACTGATGAACGCGTATCAAACTGGGTTAAGCAAATTTACGACGAGATGTGTCTTGCTGAGCTTGAAGACTAAGCTTTGTAGTGACCCCGTTCAAATTACGATATCTCGAAAATGCCTCTTAGAGGCATTTTTTATTCGCTAAGACTGTTGTTCTTCTCTGTATTGCGGTTTTTTCCTTACATACAGTTTTCTTTGTACTTCCGCGACAATAACCCCATTATCATCTTTCACGTAAGTCATAAATTGGGGGAAACATTTTTCTCCATTGGCGGTATTGTTCAAAATGTCATCTAACATGGCCTGCGTAATTTGGAAGTCAGCATGTAAGTCAGTTTTTCCTGGTTTAATAAAATTTATACTCGCTTCTTTATCCCACACAAAATACTTATCACCAAGTATCCCCATCAACATCAAAGCGTAAACGGGATCCGTTAAAGAAAAAATACTCCCACCATATTGAGTTCTATTGGCGTTCTTATTCCACCAACGTAACTTTAGTTTGATGTTTACATTACGAAAGTCTTCACTGATATTGGTTATTGTGATGCCCGCGCCCCAAAATGGAGGCCAACTGTTAAGTGCATGCCTCACTAAATTTGGCTTATACAGCTTTGCTAACGTTTTATTCATAATCACCCTAGTGTTAACAAAATGTTATTTATAGGTTACAGTAACTGAAATTCTTAACTTATTACAATTTTTCTTGTTAAGCCCCTGACGTTTGAGGTTTAATGTTAATGAATGCTACCCTATAATGTGTAATATTGATGCTGTCGCATTTAAGAAATTAGTTCGCCTACAGGAAAAAATATGTCAGATAACAATAAAGCACTTAAAGATGCGGGATTAAAAGTAACCTTACCTCGCTTAAAAATACTTGAAGTGCTTCAACAACCACAGTGTCAACATATTAGCGCAGAGGAGTTATATAAACTGCTAATAGATCAAGGCGAAGAAATAGGCCTTGCTACGGTTTATCGTGTTTTAAACCAATTTGATGACGCAGGAATTGTCACTCGACATCATTTTGAAGGTGGAAAGTCTGTATTTGAGTTATCCACTCAACATCACCATGATCATTTAGTTTGTTTGGATTGTGGCGCAGTAATTGAGTTTTCGGATGATATGATAGAAAAACGCCAACAAGAAATTGCAGAGTCATATAACATAGAGCTGACCAATCACAGTCTCTATCTATATGGAAAATGCAGTGTTGGAAATTGTAAAGAAAATCCTGAGCTGCATAAAATTAAGTAACCGAATACTAATAGACAGTGGATACAAACTAAAACGCCTAAGGTAAATTACCCTAGGCGTTTTTATTTTCATTATTGCTTTGTACGAGTAGTAAGTTAACCTGAGCTCAGAATAAGATGGTTTTGAATTCAGGTTATTTAGTAAGCTTAATGACTAGACGCTTTGCTTTGCCCATGTATCGCGTAGCCCTACTGTACGATTAAAGACTAACGCCTCTGGCTTCGAATCTTTACTATCTGCGCAAAAATACCCAGTACGCTCAAACTGCACGCCTTGTTCTGGTAATGCGGTCAGTAAACTTGGTTCTACATAGCCATTTTTAATCAACAAAGACTCTGGATTAATTGTGGCTTTAAAATCTTCAGCAGCAGCTGGGTTGGGTACTGTAAATAAGCGATCATATAATCGAATTTCTGCAGGTAGCCCTTTATCAGCTGACACCCAATGTATCACTCCTTTTACTTTACGACCGTCTGTTGGGTTTTTACCTAGCGTTTCGGTATCGTAACTGCAAAATATAGTCGTGATATTACCTTGAGCATCTTTTTCTATTCGCTCAGCTTTAATCACGTAAGCACCGCGTAAACGAACTTCTTTACCCAATACTAGGCGTTTATATTTTTTGTTAGCTTCTTCACGGAAATCGTCTCGCTCAATCCAAATTTCACGGGTAAAAGGCACTTCACGGCTACCCATTTCAGGATTGTTTGGATGATTTGCAACATTCAGGGTTTCAATTTTATCTGCTTCAAAGTTTTCTAGCACGACCTTAATAGGATCTAACACAGCCATTGCGCGAGGTGCATTCTCATTCAAATCGTCACGAATACACGATTCAAGTGAGCTAAACTCAATCATATTTTCTTGCTTTGTTACACCTATGCGTAAACAAAACTCGCGAATAGAAGCTGCAGTAAATCCACGGCGACGTAAGCCAGAAATGGTCGGCATACGTGGATCATCCCAACCGTTGACGAGCTTTTCTGTAACCAATTGATTCAATTTACGCTTAGACATCACAGTATATTCAAGATTTAAACGGCTAAATTCGTACTGTCGAGGCTGGCAATCAATGGTAATATTGTCCAGAACCCAATCATATAAACGACGGTTATCTTGAAACTCTAACGTACAAATAGAGTGAGTTATTCCTTCTAACGCATCAGAAATACAATGGGTGAAATCGTACATTGGATAAATGCACCATTTATCGCCGGTTTGATGATGTTGAGCAAAACGGACGCGATATATAACCGGATCTCGCATCACCATAAATGGAGATGCCATATCAATTTTAGCCCGTAGACACGCGGTTCCTTCTGCAAATCCACCATCACGCATTTTTTCAAATAACGATAGGTTATCTTCAACCGTGCGATCACGATATGGGCTGTGTTTACCCGGCTCTTTTAACGTACCACGGTATTCGCGAATCTCATCAGGGCTCAGTTCATCAACATACGCCAAACCTTTATTAATAAGCTCAATCGCGTAACCATAAAGGTGATCAAAATAATTTGAAGAATAGTGGATATCTCCTGACCATTGAAAGCCTAGCCAATTCACATCATTTTTAATCGACTCTACATATTCGATGTCTTCTTTTTCTGGGTTAGTATCGTCAAATCGAAGATTACACTGACCCTGATAATCCTGAGCAATACCAAAATTCAAACAAATGGATTTAGCGTGACCGATATGCAGATAGCCATTTGGCTCTGGCGGAAATCGGGTATGTACGCTAGTGTGTTTGCCATCCGCTAAATCTTTATCGATGATTTGGCGAATAAAATTTGATGGACGAGCCTCAGCTTCAGTCATCTACGCACCCTCTAGTCTAATGTCAAAAAATAGTTTCGCTAATGATCCACGATTCACCATATTTACACAACTAAAACAGAGCATTTCTTGCCAAATTACTTATCAGTAGAATAAAAAAACCTCCCAAAAATGGGAGGTTAGTGTATGAAATGCAATTTAACGCAAATTTAACGTGTAGAAGCAGGGATATTTTTCATTTCTCCCGCAATAATTTCAGCCAACGGCCCGAGAATAACTTGTACATTATTGCTGCCAAGTTTTACTACTCCCATCGCGCCGAGTGCTTTCAATTCATTTTCATTGATAACACTCATATCATTTACTGTTAAACGTAAACGCGTAATACACGCATCAATATTCTGTAAATTCTCGTGTCCACCTAGTACAGCCAAATATTGTTTTGCTAATTCAGCGGTATCATCACTGGCAGACGAAGAACTCACTTCATTCATTTCATCGCTTTCACGGCCCGGAGTCTTGAGACCAAACTTAACGATAGCCCAACGGAATACGAAATAATAAATACCAAAGAATGCAAGTCCTTGAACAATAAGCATATACCATTTATTTGCTAATGGATTTTGTGCTGAAAGCACCATATCGACCAAACCAGCAGAAAATCCAAAACCAGCAGTCCAGTTCATGATATCTGCAATATAAAGGGACAGTCCTGTTAATGCGGCATGCAGAACATACAGTACGGGCGCTAAGAACATAAAAGAGAATTCAAGTGGCTCAGTTACGCCGGTAAAGAAAGAAGCAAAACCTGCAGCGATCATTATAGAAGCCACTCTAGTTTTGTGCTCTGGTTTAGCCGTATGATAAATAGCCAAAGCAGCACCAGGTAAACCAAACATCATAATTGGGAAGAAACCAGCCATATAGCGACCTGTTTCACCCACAACACCAACGCCAGCTTCAACGGCATTTGGTGTCCACCAGTTACCTAAATCATTGATTCCTGCCATATCAAACCAGAATACAGAGTTTAATGCATGGTGGAGACCTACTGGGATCAAGAGACGGTTAAAGAAGCCATACAAACCTGAACCAACTTCACCCAAGCCAACGATACTTTCACCAAACGAAATCAATCCACCGAAAATAATTGGCCATGCAAACATGAGAACAAAAGAGGCACCAATTGCGGCGAATGAAGTTAAGATAGGTACTAAGCGTTTACCACTGAAGAACGCCAAGGCTTTATGCAATTCAACTTGATAATAACGGTTATAAATTTCGGCAGCACCAATCCCTGATAAAATACCGACAAATTGATTACCAATCTTGTTAAAAGCAAGTGTCGAGCCTTCGTCAAGTGTCACTAGACCAATTGCTTCAACAGAACCTGCGCTACATAAAGTTGTAATAACCATATAACCAACAAAGCCCGCCAACGCAGCTGCACCATCTTTATCTTTAGACATGCCGTACGCTACACCAATAGCAAACAATACTGACATATTATCAATAATTGCCGCACCCGCTTTAATTAAAAAGGCAGCAAATGCATTATTACCCCCCCAACCTGTAGGGTCGATCCAATAACCGATACCCATTAGTATTGCGGCTGCAGGTAATGTTGCTACCGGAACCATCAATGCTTTACCTACTTTTTGAAAATATCCAAGAATATTCACTTTGCGTTCCCTCCTATAGGAAATCCATTTGGTTCGAAAGACTTATTTTATCTTTCTAATTTAGTCCTGTTCAGTTTATGTTCATAATTTTTCTTCGCAAATTAATTGAAGTTAAAATGTGACATAAATCACGTTAAACCCTCAATGCTCTCACTTTATGTTGGCTTGATCATAAAACTTATTTTATGATTAAAAATAACGACAATAAAGTACTAGTATTACTTTACTTCCAACATTTAATTAAGGTACCGAAATGAGATTGATTCCGCTTAAAACTTCAGAAAATATTGGCTTATGGTCAGCACAATATATTGTTAATCGTATCAATAAATTCAACCCTACCAAAGAAAACCCATTTGTATTAGGTTTACCAACTGGAGGATCTCCTCTTAATACATACAAGCACTTAATTGCACTTTATAAAGCAGGCGAAGTAAGTTTTGAGAACGTCGTAACATTTAATATGGACGAATATGTCGGGCTTGCAGAAGATCATCCGGAATCATATCGGACATTTATGTATAAAAACTTTTTTAATCATGTTGATATTCAAGAAAAAAACATTAATCTACTGAATGGAAACACCGCAGATCATGAGGCGGAATGCAGGCAATATGAAGAAAAAATCCGCTCATTCGGCCAAATTCATCTCTTTATGGGCGGGGTAGGAAATGATGGTCATATTGCATTCAACGAACCGGCATCTTCTTTATCTTCTAGAACACGAATTAAAACATTAACAGAAGATACACGTATCGCTAACTCTCGATTTTTCGACAATGATGTTAACCAAGTACCTAAGTACGCATTAACGATTGGTGTAGGCACTTTACTTGATTCTAAGGAAGTACTACTACTCGTCTCAGGACATAGCAAAGCGTTAGCTTTGCAAGCGGCTGTTGAAGGTTGCGTCAATCACCTTTGGACAATTTCAGCACTACAATTACATGCAAGGTCAATTATTGTCTGTGACGAAAGCGCTACTCAAGAATTAAAAGTAAAAACGGTAAAATACTTTAAAGAATTAGAAGCCGAAGAGATCCAAAACCTTAAGTAACAGGACGCTAATTATGTACGCGCTAACTAACTGTAAAATATTCACTGGTAATGAAGTGGTGCAAAACGCTTCGTTACTAATTGAAGGCGAAAACATACACTCTATCTGCTTAAACATAGATCTCCCTAAAGAGATCAAGTCTATTGACCTAAATGGCGCCAATCTAAGCGCTGGTTTTATAGATTTGCAATTGAATGGTTGTGGCGGTGTCATGTTTAATGATGATATTTCAGTTAAAACACTCGACACAATGCATCAAGCAAACCTGAAATCAGGTTGTACTAGCTTTTTACCAACATTGATTACTTCATCGGACAGTAATATGCGACAAGCAATTGATGTTCAGCGTGACTATAATGAGTTGTACCAAAACCAATCATTAGGCCTACATTTAGAAGGACCTTACCTTAATACAGAAAAAAAAGGCATCCATAACCCAGAATTTATTCGCCAAGCTGATAAAGCCATGGTTGATTATATCTGCTCTAATAGTCAGTTAGTTTCCAAAGTCACTTTGGCTCCGGAGCAAAATGACCCAAAACTCATTGAACGTTTAACAAGTGCAGGCATTGTTGTCTCTATGGGACACACTAATGCCACTTATGCGCAAGCCAAGCAAGGTATTGACGCAGGAATAAGTTTCGCTACTCATTTGTTTAATGCTATGACACCTATGCAAGGTAGAGAGCCTGGTGCGGTGGGTGCTATTTTTGATTCTCCACAAGTGTATGCGGGTATTATTGTTGATGGCTTTCATGTTGATTATGCCAATGTCCGCATAGCACATAAAATTAAAGGTAGTAAGCTCATATTAGTGACGGACGCCACAGCTCCCGCGGGTGCGGATATGGATCACTTTATTTTTGTTGGAAAGAAAGTATATTATCGTAATGGCAAGTGTGTAGATGAAAATGGCACCCTAGGTGGTTCAGCACTTACTATGATTGAAGCAGTACAGCATACGGTTGAACAGGTAGGACTAGATTTAGATGAAGCATTGAGAATGGCGACTCTTTATCCAGCCCAAGCTATAGGAGTAGATAATAAGTTAGGTCAAATTAAAGCTCAAATGGTGGCAAATCTTACCGTTTTTGATGATGATTTTAAGGTACAAGCAACCGTAGTAAACGGACAATTCCAGAAAAATTAACGCATAGTTTGCGATCAGATATAAAAGTCTTGTGAACCAAACTATGATTTGAACAATCACGATAACGAAAAAAGTGATTAGTGAACAAAAATAATTGGTGAACAAACAGTGACTGGCGGACAAATAGGTAACGTGGATCTTGTAAAGCAGCTTAACAGTGCGGCTGTTTATAGTGTCATAGACCAACAAGGTCCAATTTCTCGAATTCAGGTAGCTGATGCTAGTCAACTCGCACCAGCAAGCGTTACTAAAATAACTCGGCAGTTAATGCAAAGAGGATTAATAAAGGAAGTCGCCCAACAAGCATCGACTGGCGGACGCCGTGCCATTTCTTTGAAAACAGAAGTATCCTTGTTTCACTCGATCGCAATAAGGCTAGGACGTGATTATATCCATTTAAGTTTATTTGATTTAGGTGCGGTAGAACTTGCAAGCCATCATAGTGCCTTTATTTATGCCAACCAAACCGAACTCGAAGCGGGTCTGTTACAACATATTCAACACTTCTTAGACCAACAATCAGAAACCATTAGTCAATTGATCGCGATCGGAATTGTATTACCGGGTTTAATTAACCCAGAAGAAGGCATTGTTGACTATATTCCTAATACCGATGTCGATAATTTCGAACTTGTAGACGCGGTTAAGCGAGTATTCAATGTTGAATGTTTTATTGGTAACGACATTCGAGGTCGAGCACTAGCAGAGTATTATTTTGGAGCCAGTCAAGATGCGAGCGATTCGATACTGGTTAGTGTCCACAATGGTACCGGCGCAGGTATTATCGTCAACGGCCAAGTTTTTTTAGGATCCAATAGGAACGTTGGTGAAATTGGTCATATTCAAATAGATCCACTGGGAGAACAATGCCAATGTGGTAACTATGGATGTTTAGAAACGGTTGCCTCCAATCCAGCTATTTTGCATGGTATCAGCTCTCGCTTAAGTAAAGGTTACCCCTCCACGCTTGCTACATTAACCGCTATAACAATTAGTGATGTTTGTCAGCATGCATTGAACGACGACGAATTGGCTAAACAAAGTTTAGTCCGTGTCGGCAATGATTTGGGCAAAGCGATAGCAATAACGATAAATTTATTTAACCCACAAAAAATCGTTATTGCTGGTGATATAACTCAAGCATCGGAGTTACTTATTCCAGCCATACGCCGAA
Organism: Vibrio sp. TH_r3; assembly: GCF_033101115.1. Lineage (NCBI taxonomy): Bacteria > Pseudomonadati > Pseudomonadota > Gammaproteobacteria > Vibrionales > Vibrionaceae > Vibrio > Vibrio sp. TH_r3. Next base: position 243,869 of record NZ_JAWMPW010000004.1, read on the forward strand.
ATATTGAAGCGCAGTCTCTAACACGGTTCCACACTAATTTGCCAATCGTCGTATCTGAACTGGAAAATAAACCAACCATCGGTGCATTTTCAATGATCAAACGTGCCATGCTTAATGGTGTTTTGCTGCAAAAGCTTCTAGAACAATAAGTACTAAGTTGAATTCAGAATATACAATTTTTTATAGCGACATTGTCTAAGTTATGCTTGAATAAGTAAGACTTTTATTGCAAGCATTCACTACTATCCGTAAATACCTATAATTGAGCCGGAATAATGTCACTTTTTTCGGCCTAGTTTTCACGTGCCTGCTTGTCTAAATACATGTCTGTTTCAATACACATCCGTTGAACTGCATTAGGTAAGTTCACTATTTTAGTAAATATAATTGGTATAACATCACATTGTAGGTTTGTATGGATATCCTGTTAATTACCGCCTCTTTTATCATGGGTTTTATTGCACTTAGATGCAATTTGCCACCTCTCGTGGGCTTTCTGCTTGCTGGTTTTATTTTAAAATTTTCAGGATTTGAATCTAACGAAAACATCGAACTATTATCAGATTTAGGCGTAACGTTATTACTTTTTACTATCGGACTTAAATTAGATATCAAAACACTGCTATCTAAAGAAATATGGGGAGGAGCGACATTCCATAACCTATTATCTACCGTGTTTTTCACTCTCTCGATCGTTGCATTAAAATTTATTGGAGTCACAAGTTTTAGTGCAATGACCTTAAGCCAAATACTACTGTTAAGTTTCGCTCTTTCTTTTTCAAGTACGGTATTCGCGGTAAAACATTTAGAAGAAAAAGGGGAAATGAACACCACCTATGGAACCCTCGCTATCGGTATTCTGATCATGCAGGATATTTTTGCCGTGTTGTTTCTAACCATTTCTACAGGAAAAGTACCAGAATGGTACGCTATAAGCCTATTCGCTTTACCTATGTTACGGCCATTTTTCTATCGACTATTACATTGGGTTGGTCATGGTGAAATGCTGGTGGTATTTGGCATATTTATGGCGCTAGTGGTAGGTGCTGGTTTATTTGATTTGGTCGGCCTTAAGCCCGATTTGGGAGCGTTAATTCTAGGATTATTGCTTGCAGGGCACAAGAAGTCATCTGAATTATCAAAGTCTTTATTTAACTTAAAAGAATTGTTCTTAGTCTGTTTTTTTCTTAACATAGGTTTAGCTGAATATCCCACCGTATCTGGAACAATTACCGCGCTGCTTTTGTTATTGCTCCTGCCAATAAAAGGCGCAATCTATTATTTGATATTAAATAAATTCAAATTCCGAATAAGAACAGCGTTATTAACTAGTTTATCTCTATTTAATTACAGTGAATTTGGTCTTATAGTCGGGGGGCTAGCTTTTAAAATGGGCTGGTTGCCTGGCGATATATTAGTCTCTATAGCAATAGCAGTTTCTCTTTCTTTTATGATCTCCGCACCATTAAATCGATTTGGCAATACTGTTTATCAACGCTCGTCAAAGTGGTTACAAGAACAGACACCGGAAAACCTTAATCCGATGGACCGACCTATCAAGGCGGGCACTGCTCAAATATTGATCTTAGGTATGGGAAGAATAGGAACAGGTGCTTACGATGAGTTAATAAAACGGCATGGCAATATAGTATTAGGTGTAGAGTTGCACCCTGATGCAGCAATAGAACATTGTAAAGAAGGACGAAATGTAATTTGTGGTGATGCAGTTGACCCCGATTTTTGGGAGCATATCCTTGATAATGGCAAAATACAATTAGTCTTATTCGCAATGCCGAACCATCATGGTAACGAATTAGCATTTAATCAATTAAAATCAAAATATTACACAGGAAAATCTGCAGCAATTGCTGCCTACCCTGATCAAGTAGAGACTCTTAATGAGCTTGGTGTAAACGCCGCATTCAATATATACAGCGAAGCAGGAAGTGGATTTGCTAAACACGTAATAGAACATCTTAAACCTAAATTTAAACAATAATCACCGTTAATGGGCAACATTCACTTTATCGGTGCAAAAATGAACAGCAATTAGAAATTATCCATTTAAAATCAAATATATTAAAAAAATTCTAATTGAATAAAGGTTTTGTGATTTTTATCATAATTAATGATTGCTTTTTTTAACCATAGTGGCAAATTGTGTCTATTGCAGCATCGGAACTTAACAGGGATTTATATATATGTGTTCAATATTTGGTATTTTAGACATTAAAAGCGACACCGCTACTCTGCGTCCATTAGCGCTAGAAATGTCAAAAAAACTTCGTCATCGTGGTCCAGATTGGTCTGGTATCTATACTTCAGACAACGCAATTTTAGCTCATGAGCGTTTATCAATTGTAGGTCTTAATAGTGGGGCTCAGCCGCTATATAGCCCAAACAAAAAACACATATTAGCGGTCAACGGAGAGATCTATAACCACAAAGAAATCCGAGCTAAGTACGCTGACAAATACGATTTTCAAACCGATTCTGATTGCGAAGTAATTTTAGCCCTATATCAAGAATTAGGTGCAGAAGCTCTGCTAGAAGAACTAAACGGTATATTCGCATTTATTCTTTACGATGAAGAAAAAGATAAATATCTTGTTGGTCGTGACCACATTGGCATTATTCCAATGTATCAAGGTTATGATGAGCATGGAAACTACTACATTGCTTCTGAAATGAAGGCTCTTGTTCCTGTTTGTAAAACTATTAGTGAATTCCCTCCTGGTTGTTACTATGGCTCAGATGACAGCGAACCTCAACGATACTATCAACGTGACTGGATGGAATACGATTCAGTCAAAGATAATGTATCAAGCAAAGAAGAGTTAACCAAAGCACTTGAAGATGCCGTGAAACGTCAATTAATGACTGATGTGCCTTATGGTGTTCTTCTTTCTGGTGGATTAGATTCATCTATTACTTCTGCGGTAGCAAAACGTTTTGCTGCAATGCGCATCGAAGATGATGAAAAATCAGCAGCATGGTGGCCTCAGCTTCACTCATTCGCTATTGGACTAGAAGGCGCCCCAGATCTTGTTGCAGCACGAGAAGTTGCAGACAAACTTGGTACGGTTCATCACGAAATGACTTATACCGTTCAAGAGGGTATTGATGCGATTCGTGATGTTATTTACCACATTGAAACTTATGATGTCACTACTATTCGAGCCTCAACACCAATGTTTTTGCTAGGTAGAAAAATCAAAGCCATGGGAATTAAAATGGTTCTTTCTGGAGAAGGCGCTGATGAAATATTTGGCGGTTATCTATATTTCCACAAAGCACCAAATGACAAAGAGATGCACGAAGAATTAGTGCGTAAATTATTAGCCTTAAACATGTTTGATTGTGCTCGTGCGAACAAATCTCTTGCAGCTTGGGGTGTAGAGGGTCGAGTACCATTCTTGGATAAAGAATTTATTGATGTCGCTATGCGTATCAATCCAAAAGATAAGATGTGTGGCAACGGAAAAATGGAAAAACATATTTTACGCGAGTGTTTTGAAGACTATTTACCTGATTCTATTGCATGGCGTCAGAAAGAACAGTTCTCTGATGGTGTAGGTTATAGTTGGATAGACTCATTAAAAGAACTGGCTGAAGAAAAAGTAACTGACCAACAGTTAGAAAATGCCGCGTTTAGATTCCCGTACAACACGCCATCAACCAAAGAAGGCTACATGTACCGCGAAATCTTTGAAGAGTTGTTCCCGCTGCCATCTGCAGCAGAGTGTGTACCTGGGGGGCCTTCTATTGCTTGTTCATCGGCGAAGGCTATTGAATGGGATGAGACCTTTAAAAACATGGCTGATCCTTCTGGTCGTGCTATTCAGGCAGTACATAACGATTCTTACTAAGATAAGTAGTTAATCTTTATAATCACAAACAACAAAGGGCATATTTGCCCTTTGTTGTTTTTAGTTCAGGTTAAGTAAATTCACGCCTTAAGAACCAACATATAACGAATCGTCGATGCTCATTTGATCACTCGGGTATTACTTCACCTCAATGTTACTATTGTCTACAGAAACAGGCACCGTTTGACTCATCAATGTTATCAATAAAACAGAACGTTTATCGCCGTCCGCTTCTTTATAAATAGCCTCAATGCCTTCAAATTGCCCTTGAGTAATTCTAACCTCTTGGCCTTTTTCAGGTAATTGATCTGAACGTTGAACAACTGTATTTTGCTCACATACTTTAATTTCCGCCACCAGCTGCGCATTGACTTCCAATGGAGAAGTTCCTTGACGAATAAAGTCCACAACACCTCTGCTCGAGCGTATCGTGGTAAAAGAGGGGCCTTGTTCATAATCAAACTGAACAAACATGTAAGAAGCAAATAATGGCTCAACAACTTTTTTCCTTTTTCCTCGCACCACCTTTTCAATTTCAACTACTGGGTAATAGCACTCAACACCTTGATTCTCTAGGTGCGCTTTTGCTCTTTCCAAATCACCTCTTTTGCAATAGAGAAGATACCAACGCTTCATAACTCTTGTTCTCATTTATATTATTATTTAATGGCAATCTTTTAGTTACTGATACTATTAAAAAGTCACAAACCAACACTAACTAGCGTTATTAGTTACTAATTCCATCATCATCTCAATATGATCATCATCATCATTCAAACAAGCTATATAGCGAAAATCTTCGCCGCCCGCTTGTAAAAATAGCTCTTTGCACTCTTGAGCTAATTCTTCTAGAGTCTCCAAACAATCCACTGAAAAAGCAGGCGAAATAATATCAACTCGTTTAGTACTACTAGCCAAGGCCTTTAACGTCATATCCGTATATGGCTTAAGCCACTCTTCTTTTCCAAATCTAGATTGATAACTCATGCCAATTTTATCACTATCTAATGCCAACTCTTTTGCCAACAACTGCGTTGTCTTTTCACAATGTTGCGGATAAACATCACCGTTGTTTGCATAACGTTGCGGAATACCATGGTAAGAACAAAGCAAATAATCACCTTGGCCATTTTGCTGCCAAAATTGCCTCACTTTATTTGCCAACGCTTTAATATAAAGCGGATGATCGTGATAATCATTCACTAAACTTACAGAGTATTTTCCACTTATTTTAGTTACAGCCTTATCGCAAGCGTCTTGCACCGCTCCCGTTGTTGTACCGGAATACTGTGGATAAAGCGGCAATAATATTATCTCATCGACACCACGTTGCTGTAAGTTTTCTAACCCCGTCAATAGACTTGGGCTGCCATAGGTCATACCAAGTTCAACTGGCAACTGCAACCTAGCTTCTAATTTTTTAACTTGGTTTTTAGAATGCACCAATAACGGAGATCCTCCATCCATCCAAATGCTTTGATACAATTTGGCGACTTTCGGAGCGCGAATAGGCAGGATTATTCCGTGTAATAGCGGGCACCATAGCCAACGAGTCATATCAACAACTCGGTGGTCGTGCAAAAATTGACTTAGAAACTGTTTTACTGCCGCGGATGTTGGTGCATTAGGCGTGCCCAAATTAACCAACAAAACGCCTTTATTATTGTTCAATTCCATTCAAAACTACTTATTGTCATTTAAAAATAATGCTTACCTACAGCTTATCTTGTCATGTTAACTTAGACAAAGATTTCCTACTCATGCTGTTACAATACGCATAAAAAAACCGACTACCAGCAGTCGGTTTTTTCTGTAAATTTAAATAAATTCAGTTGAAAAAAAGCTAATTAACCGAGTGATTCTTAACAAAGAGCCGCTTCTATTTCAGCGCTAACTTCAGCAACTTGCTTAGTACCGTCAAACTTCAAGTAGGTAGTATTACCCATTGTCGCTTCTTTTCCATAATACTCTATAAGAGGAGATGTTTGCTCATGGTAAACACCTAAACGAGCACGTACAGTATCTTCTTGGTCATCATCACGAATCACAAGATCTTCACCTGTAACGTCATCTTTACCTTCGACTTTAGGCGGATTAAATGTAGTGTGATAAGTTCTACCTGAAGGCAAATGAGCTCGACGACCTGCCATACGTTCAACGATAACACTATCATCAACATCAATTTCAATAACGTAGTCAACGGCAACACCCAGTTCTTTCAAGCCATCGGCTTGCGGAATAGTGCGAGGAAAACCATCTAAAAGAAATCCTTTCTCACAATCATCTTGTGCAATACGTTCTTTGATAAGCCCTAAAATAATTTCATCGGATACAAGCTGACCAGCATCGATCACTGCTTTAGCCGCTTTGCCCATTTCAGTGCCCGCTTTGATGGCTGCACGCAGCATGTCACCAGTAGAAATTTGCGGTATGCCGAATTTTTCCATGATGAATTGAGCTTGTGTTCCTTTACCAGCACCTGGGGCACCTAGCAGAATGATGCGCATGACATTTCCTCTTAATTTTTAATTTATAACGAAACTCACTGTTCACTTTTTCATCATGAAAGGTTAGCGGTAAGTTTCGGTATAACATTTATGTTATTCAGTTATTTTCAAGCCCGCGGATTCTAGCACAGAATGCGGGCTTATTGTGTAGTTTACGGATCATCCGTGTTTGATTCTCTTACACCTTAGTCAAAAGAGTATTCACTGCACCTAAGAATTGAGCGGGATCTTCCATTGCACCACGTTCAGATAACATAGCTTGTCCAAGTAACACTTCTACCCAACGACCAAATGCTTCTTCGTCTGCTTCATCAGCCATACGCTTAACTAAATCGTGTTCTGGATTGATTTCAAAAATATACTTCATTTCAGGGACATCTTGGCCTGCCGCTTCTAACAACTTCGCCATTTGAGTTCCCATTTCAAAATCATCCGTAACAACCACGGCTGGAGTATTCGCTAGTTTAAAGGTTGTACGAACCTCTTTAACGCGGTCACCTAAATAGGTTTTGGTACGCTCAACAACTGATTTAAATTCTTCCGCTGTTTCTTTTTGCTTCTCTTTTTCCGCTTCATCTTCAAACTTGCTCAGATCCAAGCCCGCTTTAGTAATTGACTGGAATGTTTTACCATCAAACTCATTCAAATAGTTCATTAGCCATTCGTCAATACGGTCGCACATCAATATAACTTCAATACCTTTGGCTTTAAATTGCTCTAAATGCGGGCTATTTTTAGCCGCAGCATAGCTATCAGCGGTTAGATAATAGATCGTATCTTGTTCTTCTTTCATGCGCTCAATATAAGCCGCTAGAGAAATAGTTTGATCGGATGAATCTACCTCTGTTGAACAGAAACGTAATAGACCAGCAATCTTTTCTTTGTTAGAAAAATCTTCCGCAGGCCCTTCTTTTAATACTTGGCCAAATTCTTTCCAGAAAGTCAGGTATTTTTCTTCATCATTTTTAGCAACACGTTCTAACATGGTTAACACACGCTTAGTGCACGCATTTCTTAGTGACTGTGTCACTTTATTGTCTTGTAATATCTCACGAGAAACGTTTAAAGGAAGATCATTAGAATCTATTAAACCACGCACAAATCGCAAGTAAGTTGGCATGAACTGTTCTGCATCATCCATAATGAATACGCGTTGAACATATAGTTTTAAGCCACTTTTATGATCACGATTCATCATATCCCAAGGTGCTTTTGACGGAATATACAATAAGCTCGTGTAATCGTTCTTACCTTCTACGTGGTTATGGCTCCATACCAATGGATCGGCGTAATCATTAGAAACATGTTTATAAAACTCTTTGTATTCTTCTTCGTCAATATCCGATTTATTACGAGTCCATAGTGCTTGAGCTTTGTTAATTTGCTCCCATTGACCTTCTTCTTTTTCGTTGCCTTCTTCATCTTTCTGTTTAGTCCAAATTGATACCGGAATACCAATATGATCAGAATACTTACTAATAACATCGCGCAAACGGTAATCAGAAAGGAACTCTTCTCCTTCTTCACGCATATGCAGAATAATATCGGTACCGCGAGTTTCTTTTTTAATAGACTCAATGGTGTATTCGCCTTCTCCAGAAGAATACCATTGGACAGCATCTTCGGGGGCAGAGCCAGCAACACGAGTTCGTACTGTCACGGCATCAGCCACGATAAATGCCGAGTAAAAACCAACACCAAACTGACCGATTAGCTGGGAGTCTTTACTTTGATCTTCAGAAAGCTTAGAGAAAAATTCAGCAGTACCTGATTTAGCGATAGTACCTAAATGTTCGATAACATCTTCACGACTCATACCGATACCATTATCTGACACAGTTAACGTTTTCGCTTCCGCATCAAAACTAAGCTTTACGCCTAAATCGGCATCACCTTGGTACAATTCAGCATTAGACAAAGCCTGAAAACGTAACTTATCAGAAGCATCAGATGCATTTGAGATAAGTTCTCTCAGAAAAATTTCTTTATTTGAGTAAAGTGAGTGGATCATTAAATGAAGTAGTTGTTTTACTTCCGACTGAAAACCACGAGTTTCTTTGTTGTTTGTTGCCGTCTCGCTCATTTTAGCTCCATTAATTATTCAATAAATGAGATAACAGAAAGTTCTGTTACTTACTTGTGTATCGTGTAAGGCGCAATCATGCCTATCGTTGGCTAATAGATAAGGGTGGCATTTGTAAATTCAAGGTCAATTTTTATAAAAACAGTGTTTTTTACAACTATTTTTATCTATTGTGCGCTAACTTTTTGGCAAAAAACCGTAACAAACCTATATTAATAATTATACAAATAGAATATTTTCATTTTTTCTATATTTTATTCAATTACTTAAGGTATAAATCCCATAAAATGACTAGCATTGGTACTAAATTTCTTCTTGCACAACGGTTTGTTTTTGATCCAAACAACGATTCGCTAGTTGATAAAACAAATAGTAATGAATTAAATCGATTGGGTAGTAACGAAAGTAGAATTTTACTGCTGTTTTCAACACGCCCTAACCAAATTATCACTCGTGATGAATTACATGACTTTGTTTGGCGAGAACAAGGCTTCCAAGTAGATGACTCTAGCCTAACACAAGCGATCTCTACTCTAAGAAGAGTACTCAGTGATTCAACAAAAACACCTCAATTTATTAAGACTGTCCCCAAACGCGGTTATCAGTTTATTTCCTCAGTAGAAAAAACCGTACCGTTACTTTCTAGTCTAAACGAAAATAAGGTACCTGATATTGGCACAATTCTTTCTAAGACAAATGTAACAGCATCGCACCGAGATTCGGATAAGCCTGATTCAAATCAGAACTTGTCTAACAGCAATAATAACTCGACTACTTGGGATAATTTCCGGCTAAACAGTAAGCAACATCGTATTGTCTATCGCTTAATCTGGCTTGCGGCTGCGCTTCTACCCATTTGCGTTTATCTGTCAATTGAACCAGCGCCTTCAAAATTCAAACTCATCGATACAATCCAAGGGATCCCATTACAAACGACAGAGCGTCACCCACCTCTAGATAAATGGCAGCCATTAATAAACAAATGTGTACAAACGTACTTAGCAGAAATAAAGCTTACTCAAAACAAACAACAGCCTGTTGAAGTGATAATAACCGCAGGACCAAATAACAATTTAATTCTTAATTATGTGTATTCAGAATCGAATACATCTGAGAACGTTACCGTTCAGCTATTTACTAAACAGTATGGCGCTAACCCACTGTGTAACATGTCGGAGAGATAAAATGAACAACACCAAGTATGCGCTTATCATTTTATCGATCTCCATTATGTTTAGCACATGGTTATATTGGGGATCAGATCTTAGATTAGAAAAGGAGTTAACGTCTAGAGAGTGGCAGTCAACAATAGATAATTTCATTTCTCCAGAAATGCAGAAAGATGAAAATAATAAAATTTATATTCTAAGCAATATTGAAATGATCAGTAATGTAAAATACCTGCCTAATGGTTCTTATCTGCGCGTTTCACATCTCAAAATGTTTGACAAAAACCAACAAGTGACTTCCGTTATGAATATTTTAGAATCTGGTGATTGGGAGCTCAGTGACAACTATTTACTCATTAATCCGAAAGATTTTAAAGAGACATCGACCAACAACAGCGTGGAGTTTACTGAACAACAACTCGATATCGTAAAAACACTTTTTATTATGGATGCAGAACAGAGCCGACGAGTTGATATTATTAATCATAAAGCACTGTTATTAACCAGCTTAAATCAAGGTTCCCGTATTTTATCCTCGCAATAATAGAGTCACTATCACTATTACCTAAATAGCAAGGCTTGAAATAGATAGGTGATTTAAGAAAGGTGGGAGGCTAAAACAGAGAATAAAAAGAGTGCTTGCCCCTTTTATTCTCTGTCTCGAGAGTGTATTTATACCGTCATAATTGAGAAAAAACTTACTTCAATCTATAGATAATACCGGGATTGCACCTGACCATTTCAAAACGATCGGTTAATCCTGTTAAGGATTCTGATGCCCCTAATAATAAATAACCACCAGGATTAAGTGAACTAGCAATAGAATTCAATACTTTTGCCTTCATATCAGGAGAGAAATAAATAAGCACATTTCGACAAAACACAATATCGAATTTACCTAACAAAGCGTAACTTTCCATGAGGTTTTGCGGACGAAAATTAACGAACCGTTTAACATTATCCTTAATCTTCATTCTCCCATCACCTGCTTCTTCAAAAAAAGTTCGTCTGCGTTCAGGCGATAAACCACGACCAAGAGCTAAATTATCGTACACACCAGCTCGGCACATATCTAGCATACTAGCGGAAATATCCGTTGCAGTAATTGATACGTTAGGTAATAAACCCGGCTTTTTTTTCTGTGTTTCTAAAATAGTCATTGCCATAGAATAAGGCTCTTGCCCAGAAGAACTCGCCGCAGACCAAATTTTAATTGGCCTTTTATTTGCTGCAACTTCAGGTAATAATTTTTCAGCTAAAACAGTAAAAGGGTAGCCATCACGAAACCATAACGTTTCATTGGTTGTCATAGCGTCTACCGCTGCAATCCGCAATTCTCTGTTTCGCCCTGTCACTACATTCTTTAATAGATCAGATAGCGATTCGAGCTTAAATTTACTTATCAGTGGGCTTAAGCGACTGCGCACTAAATATTGCTTGCTGTCGCCCAAAACAATACCACATTGCGATTCTAAAAATCGGCTAAAATCACGGTACTCTTGATCACTTATCGTAATAACTGTCATTCATTTCTCTTTTATTATTAGACAACCGCTGCCTTCACAGCTGCGCCTAATTCATCTGGATTAAATTTAGCAATAAATTCATTCGCCCCTACTCGTTCAACCATCGCTTGGTTAAAAACGCCACTTAGAGAAGTATGCAAAATAATGTGTAGATCCTTTAATTCAGGATGACGACGAATCTCGGCGGTTAGAGTATAACCATCCATTTCAGGCATTTCTATATCGGATATAACTAAAGAAAGTTGCTCATAAATGCTACCTTCGGAGGCCATCTCAACCAACTTCTCATACGCCTCTTTTCCATCTTTAACCGCTACCGCTTCAAAACCGATAGATTCAATTGCTCTTTGTACCTGTTTACGAGCTACGGTAGAGTCATCAGCAATCAAGATTCTACGTACAATTGGTTTTTGCGTACCTTGCTCTGCTTGCGCAATTTCTTCCGCAATATCTGTACTCATTTCTTCTTCTACCGGAGAAATTTCTGCGAGTATTTTTTCTACATCGAGTATTTCTACTAGCTCATTATCAATATTCGTTACAGCAGTTAAATAATTCCCACTTCCGGCACTCTCAGGCGGTGGAAGTATAGTCTCCCAATGCATATTGATTATACGCTCGACAGATGACACCAAAAACCCCTGCACTGTACGGTTAAATTCCGAAATAACAACAAAACATTTTTCTGGCTCTGCGGTACGTCGCCCACCAATCGCTAAACTTAAATCTATAATAGAGATCGTTTTTCCACGAATATGAGCAATTCCGATAACTAACGGATTAAGATTAGGCATTAATGTCAATTTAGGACATTGTAGTATTTCTTTTACTTTGAATACATTGATACCATATCTTTGACGTCCCATAAGACGAAAAGTCAGTAACTCTAACCTATTTTGACCTACGAGCTGTGTACGTTGATTCACTGAATCCATAATACCGGTCATAAACTCAACTCCATTTAAACTTCTGAATAAAAAAATGTTAACCTAATTGAGCTATTTTACAACAAAGCACAATATGGATGCTAAAACTGAGGGAAGCGTAATATGTATTTTATGTCTAAAACAATAAATTGTTATTCTTCCTTTGTTAATTTTATCGGCTTTTTGACTATTTTCTTTAGTTTTTTTTCGTCCGCTGCAACACCTGAACAAATAGCGATGATTCAACAAGCTGCGGAAAGCCACGTAGCTACGGTTATCCCTGTCCCTCAAGACGGAGCATTAGTTGCAAAAGCCGCCAATATAGATTCAAGAATTAAAGCCACAACATGTCCATCAACATTACAGACCTCATCCTCGTCTAAAAGCCGTTCAACCAGTAACCTAACTGTATTAGTCGAATGCCCAGAGCATGGTTGGCGAGTGTACGTACCTGTGCGTATTTCAATGTCATTGCCTCTTGTTGTCGCGAATCGTTCCTTAACCCGTGGCGAAATAGTGACAAAATCCGATCTAACTATAACAATGATAGAACTGAATTCTTATCGCCGACAGGGTTATGACACAATAAATCATGTTGCAGGCGCAAAAATGAAAAAAAATGTTAGAGTTGGAGAAGTAATAGAGCGAGGTGATATTTGTGTTGTGTGTCGAAATGAAAAGGTGATCATTAAGGCTATCAAGGGTGAATTAACTATTACAACAAAAGGTACGGCACTATCTGACGGAGCAAGTGGAGATCAAGTAAGAGTGAAAAATGACAAATCTAAGCGTATAATTGAAGGAATTGTAACGGATATTGCTGAGATTACTGTTTATTTTTAGTTCATTTTGACTCACATTACGCTAGTATTCATCATTATAGTTAATATTGATGGCGTGTAGAAGAAATTATGAAAATAGTGCAAATAATCGCTAAAGTTCATCGTTTATTTGCCGATATCTCTTACATGACATTTACTCAATACGTGAAAAGGCTTTAATTATGGCAGGTATAGATAACATCCGTTCGAGCCACACCCTGACAACAGGACGTAGTGCGACTCGTTCAGAATCTGGGGCATCTAATTCTGATTCGGTTAAAGAATCAAGAAGCAGTCAAGATTCCGTTTCTCTTAGCCAGCAAGGAAAAGCTATCGGTCAACTCCATCAAGACATGGCGTCTCAACCAAGTTTCGACAGTGCAAAAGTTGCGGCGATTAAAGAAGCCATCTCTAATGGCTCTTATCGAGTCGACCCTGAAAAGCTGGCTGATAATATAATGAAATTTGAAAATGAATTAGGTGGGCTGTAATTTAGCCCAACTACGACTATGGCAAAACTTGTTGATTTAGTTAACTACCAATTAGAAAACGCACAGACACTTTCGACTCTTTTAGAAAAAGAGAAAGTGGCGATCACTTCTCGTATGTCTTCTGATATAGAAGCATTAGCTAAAGAAAAACTTCAACTGATTTCTCAACTTCAGCAAACGGATCAAAGAATCGCAACTCATACTGATATTCAGCTACTTACATCAGATGAACAAATTAAAGCCAATGTTGAATTGATTCGCTCGATAATACACGATTGCCAGCAAGCCAATGAAGTTAATGGCGAAGCTCTACAACGTGCTCAGCTCAGTTATAATAAACTCAATAATTTAATGCAGCAAAGCCGAGGAAAAATAGGAATGACCTACACCGCTGGTGGTCAAACCTCAACTGTGTCCACTCTCGGTACTAATATAAAAGCATAATAATAACAAAAGCCAAAAAGCGACAATGGCAATCGTTGTCGCTTTTTGGCTTTTGTCGATCATGTTATTGATCGAGATGATGTGTTATGTCTGGATATCAAGTAAAACGTCGGGTTACCGTATATTAATACTTAAATTAGAATAATGTTTGCTGCCTCTTAGATGGTACTTGTTGGACTTCACCGTAATCTTTGAGCCTATCCATTTTGGTAACATCCAGTTCCAATTCTGTCACATAACTATCTCCGACAGGATAGCTTCTCACCACTTCTGCGCCACGAATGACACCATCAACGGCACCTGAAGTACGTTCAGTTCCAAGTCGTTGATCTTGCAAATTAGCACGGCCACTCACTCGCATACCGTAAATTTGTTCAGCTAATTCTCTATACGCATCAATCTTTGACGCTCTCATTGCTCTAATACGTTTTTCTTCAGCATTTTGCCCTTTCTGTTCACTTACGCTCGCGTATCCAACCGCCGTTAACACATTATCTTCATTCATCTTTTGTAGAGGCTGGCATCCTGCGGCAATCAATATGAAAGCAAGCACGAGTAAATTTTTAAAATTCATATCAAACTCCTAAGGGCGTAAAATAATAGTATTTCGAGAAGAACGAGTAGGATCAGAGCGGATAACTAATCCATCTTGAGTACGAATAGTATTCAATGTATCCAAGTCTCGGCCGATTCTGTCCGCAGGTAAAAAACCTTGCGCAGTAGCGACAACGATACGACTTCTCATGCCAACAACGCGAGCATTAACCAGTACTCCTCCTTCTTGGCGCAACATAGTACCGGTCAATACATAAGTAACTTGCTGCTCTTGTGCCAAATCTTGCCAATCACGACTCATGGCAAAATCACCTTGCTGAGTAACTTGGATAGAGCCTGTAGTTTTAAAGTCAACCACTTGAAATCCACGCTGTTGAAACTGATGTATAAAGGACTCTGATACCGTATTGCCTAACCAACTGGTTGTATCTAGTTCCTGTATATCAACAAAAGACGTCACCGCTATTGGGGTTCGTGAAGAAATACTGGTGTTGGTGACAACCAATTCGTCCGTCATTGTTTCTACAAAGAAATCCAATGTATGGCGAGGGTTCTCCATGAGCATAAACCGACTCCCAGCATAAGGTTCTTTGCCGTTATAAATGGGTGAATATGCGCAAGATGCAACTAGTAAGCTGATCACTGCAATAAACCATTTTCTCATTTTCTTGATCTCCAGATATACTTGATGCCATATGTTCTATAACTTGTTTATCTCTCTTAAACGATTATGGAACAATCTTTGCTTTTCAATATTTGCCTATACTGAAAAACGACATACTAAATCAGCCACCAAAACATTTAATTACTAAACAACAAGCAAGAACTATACCCAGTTAGGGAAATATAAATGAAAAAATTAAATTTAACGACCAGCATATTCTTAATATCCTTGCTATTTAGTAAGTTAGCATTTTCTGAGTGGTATGAAGTAAGTGGTTCTGCTACCTATGTTTCTTCTCAGGAGACGGCGAGAGTTTACGCTTTAGAAGACGCTATATACCAAGCAATGAAATTTTCAGGAGCTGATATTGGTACTCTAAGCACTTTACGTCCATTTTTAGAGGAAAGAAAAAGTGAATATCAGTTCACAAATCATGAAGTTAGATATATCAGAGTATTAGATTCTAGAACACAAAACGGCAATATGGTTCTACGAGTGCAATTAGATATCTACCCATCGGCAACAGGTTGCCATGTCGATCAATATAAAAAGACCTTTTTAGTTGGCAATATAGATATTCTCTCTCCACAACAAGCAGTAATGGGACAAGTTTATAATATCGGTGATGATTTCAGTCACGTGCTGAATAAACAACTTGATCAGGAATCGATCAGCTTCGTTTCTGTTGGAACAACCGATTACGAAATCGATAGGAGTAATCCATTAACCTTGCAAATGATAGCTCAAGACAGTAATGCGCAATATATTATCGGTGGACACATTAGCGACCTAACGGCAACCGTTGACCAAAACGTACTAAAAGACGATACCATCAACCGCCAATTTGCGTTAGAAATGCAAGTCTATGATGGCAAAACTGGGCAAGAGGTTTACAGCCAAGCATACCGTGAAGTCGCAGTTTGGGGGTTTCCTAAAACCAGTCAAGTCGATACTCGTAGTGCTCGATTTTGGGCATCAACATATGGAAAAATGCTGCTACGCGTCAGCCGAAATATTATGCTCGATCTAGAATCTGAATTATCTTGTAAAATTACTCTACCAGAAGTCGTCAGAGTTGCAGGAAATACTGTTACGATAAATTTAGGAAGAGTTCATGGTGTAAACGTAGGTGATAAACTCCAATTATGGCATACAGGATCGTTTATTGATCAAACAGGGTTACCAAGAAATAGAGTGTCCCAAAGTGACATCACATTAACGGTTTCGCGAGTATTTGACCAGCAAGCTGAACTGAATATAGAACAAGCCGAATTAGCACAAAGTGTTCATATTGGCGACGTAATGCATAAAGAAATTCTCACTCCCATCAATTAAGTATCCAAAACACTAACCATAGCTTTAACATAGAATAAATTTGCCACCTTAACTTAACAAGGTGGCAGTTATTAGCCAGTCTTTAAACAAAAATAATGAAATGCCTCTAGCCTCTATTTTGTTTCAAATTGATTCGCAAGGCGTTTTAGCTTATCCGCTAGTAATGTCTGTTCTTTTGCCGCTATCGCGATTTTCTCACCGCTACTAACACTGACATCCACACTATGACTGATATTTTGTGCATTTGATGAAATATCAGTACTGACCGTTACTTGCTGTTCAGCGGCAGCCGAAATTTCAGCAGCCATTGCTTGAATTCGAGCAATAGAGGCAACAACCGATTGCAATGTATCTTGGACCTGCGCAGATTTTTCCACACTTGAGAGTGCAAGAGTTTTCGTACTACTCACTTGAGTATAAGCATCATCACTGATCCCTTGTAGTTTTGTCACCATTGTTTCAATTTCTAAAGTTGAATCTTGAGTTCTTTGAGCTAATGAACGTACTTCATCGGCAACAACGGCAAAACCTCTTCCATATTCGCCTGCTCTTGCCGCTTCAATTGCCGCATTCAATGCTAATAGATTAGTCTGTTCTGCTATCCCTTGAATAACATCTACAACACTGGAAATATCACTACTGCTCTCATGCAACTCATTAATTGTATTCGATACATTGTCGATTTTTGACGATAATTGGTGAATAGTATCGGTGGATTCACCAACTATTTTACTGCTGTGTGCAATAAGCTCATCCGCGGTATTAGCTTCTTCAGAAGTGGTGAGAATATTGGTTGCAACCTCTCTTACGGAAACACTCATTTGTTCAATTGCGCTAACAACTAACAAAACCTGTTTATATTCTTCCTTAAGACCAGCAGCGCTCTCTGTTACTATCATTTCAGATGTCTCTGCTGCCGTTGCCAATTGTTCACTCGAACTAGCGATAACATGAACTGCATCGGTAAGTGAATTTAGCATTGAATTTAAATTTCTGGCTATAACGCTTAATTCATCCCCTCCTGTTTCAGTACAGCGCGGAACTAAATTCTTTTTGGCCGCCAACTGCATAGTATTATTTAAGCTATTTACTTGCCTAGAAATGCCTTGTAATAATATAAAACTGAAATAGATGGTTAACACAATCACAGTGAGAGAGAACGTTAACAAAAGCCAAAATTTTTGGGTTTTCTCCGCAACAAGAACGTGAGAAGAATCAAGAATTTCTGCCGTGAGTTTTTCTTCTTGCTCTTTCAACAGATTAATTCTGTTAGTAGAAGCGGAAAACCACAGCTCAGGGTTTTGCTCGAGTTCACTGTTGAATGCTTTAGCACGGTAATTTTCTACTTCTTTAAAAGGCGTTTGTTGGATAATCTGGTTGAAAGAATTGATATGGTTTTGCGCAGCATACGTTTCAAAAGTAGAAAAGTAGCTGTTTTGTTCACTCACTAACTGCACAAATTTCCGAAATAGACCGGGGGAAAACTCACCTTGACCAAAAGTATTACTTAACACTGCTCTTTCTATCCCTGCTCTCTCCTTTCCTTGCAGAAATTCATAATAAGCGGCAAGAGAGCGACTAATTTCTGCCACTTTAGAAATACGTACCGCTAAGCCGGGTACAGATAATAAATGGCTGTTAAGCGTGGTGTAGTAATTAAGAGCATCAGCTAAAGGTAAAGAGAGATTGCTAATAGCGCGTCTCATTGATTCGATACGTGCTAACATTTTATTAGCCTCATCCACTACAGCCCATAATTGAGTATATTGCGCTAAGCTAGATGAACTTTGTGTTAAATAACCTTGTAAATCGGCTAGCCTTCTGTCGGTTTCTTTACGTTGCACTACCAAAGCAGACTCAAATTTAGAGCCTTGCGAACCTAAAAAACCAGCAGACATACCTCGCTCTTTTTGTAATTCATGGACCAGACGACTGTTGTAAGCAGACAGCTCGACAAAATTATAGGTTTCAGATGCAGATTTTTTGGCATCATTAGTTGCAGTTATTTCCAAAGCTGAAAAATAACAAACAACAATTAATACAGGCAAAATAATCAATAAAATTTTTTGTTTTATATTTAAATACATAATATTTTCTCAAATCATCTGTTCACTCTGTTATCGATAAAACAACCACTTTCCTTAGTTTAGATGGCAAAAAAGCCTAATAAGTAACAGCTGTTTGTTATTGATCACATAATCAATATTTCGTTTCTGTCATAAGATTAGTTCAATCTAGAAAAAGTGCATATTGTTGCTTAATTACTCACTTGGACAACAAAAAGCAACAAAGCAATAGAATTTGTAAAAAATACTTATATAATCAAGCCTCAGTGTGTCCCCTTAGTTCAGCTGGATAGAACAAGGACCTCCTAAGTCTTAGACACAGGTTCGAATCCTGTAGGGGACGCCACTTCTATTATGTTTCTGCGGTTCAAAAAATTTGGCTCGTAACTGGCCAACAACATCATCTCTATTAATTTAAATTAACCCTGCCCACATACTTAAAAATCCGCTAATCAATATAGAAAAAACGCCATCTATTCAAAAAATCATTGTTAGAGCAACGATCCAGACAACACAGTCTATTGCATATATTTGTTAGATTGCTGTACCTATTGAAGTCTAAATATAACTCACTGGTTTTTAAGTAAAATAAAAAATACACGTAATGCATGTGGCATTTTTGTCAACTACTTCTTCAATTTTTGGGCAGAATGTCATATTATTTGTGAATAATAGATGTATCATTAAGTTAAAAAAATAATGAGTAAAAGTAATTTAACATCCAATACAGGCCATCGTTTCATATCGAAAGGCAAAACTGCTTATAAAATTCACATCCATACTCCTGATGATACTATTTTACATCGTTCGGTAGGTTTTATTCGCATTGGTGAAAAAAAAGCCTTGGAAAAAGCCTTAAATATTAGAAATGAACTCGGAAAAGAAATGTGGGGAAAGTTTTGGAACCGGTTACTTAAAGAACCATATTTGATGACTCGCTTACCTCACGATTTAGAGCCGAAAATCATTTTTAAATCGAAAGATCCTGCAACAAGCCAAGGTTATTACATTGCAAAATGGCGTGAGTACTCTGACGACGGTCAATTTAATTATCGTAGTACCGTTTGCTCTATCGACAAGCATGGCAAATTAGCTGCCTATTCAAAAGCTAAACGTGCACTGCTAGAAGCACACAAAGATAATATCGACCTTCTGTTATTTATGGGTAGATTGAATAGTATTGATTTAAAATAATCAATACTATTTGATATAACCGCTCATACTACACTATAAAAAAGTCACTGCATTCTTAAAGAAACAGTGACTTTTTTAGCGAACCTTCGAAAACTAAATAACGATATTTCGGTGTAAACCGTTATTGTTGTTCCAAAAGCTATTTTTTCGAAAGTTACTGTGAGTTTGCCTCACGTTGAGCGATAAATTCTAATGCCATATTAATCCGAGCAATCACACGATCCTTACCTATTAGTTGCATTACAACATCGACTGAAGGCGATTGACCACCACCCGTCACCGCGACGCGAAGAGGCATACCGATTTTACCCATACCAATACTGAGTTCTTCACATACTTGCGCAATAACATTATGCAAGTTTTCAGTCGTCCATTGTTCAATAGCTTCTATTTTTCTTAGCGCTAATTCTAAAGGTCCCTTAGCGACACCACGTAAATGTTTCTTAGCGGCAGCCGCATCAAACTCTTGAAAATCCTGATAAAAATAACGAGACTGACTCGCTAACTCAACTAATGTATTACAACGTTCTCCCACTAAAGTGATCACACTTTCAAGATCGGGGCCATTACTTATGTCGATTTTTTGATTATCTAGATGCCATTGCAGATATTTAGCAACATAAGCAGGTTCAGAAGTTTTAATGTAATGATTATTTAACCAATTCAATTTATCAGTATTAAATGCCGACGCAGACTTACTAACATCATTAAGTTTAAATAACTCTATCATCTCTTGTTGAGAAAAAATCTCTTGGTCTCCATGAGACCAACCTAAACGAACTAGGTAATTATTCAAAGCATTTGGAAGATAACCTTCATCACGATATTGCATAACACTTACGGCACCGTGACGTTTAGATAGCTTCGCACCATCATCACCAAGAATCATTGCACAGTGTGCAAAAACAGGTACAGGTGCACCCAGAGCTTCATAAATATTAATCTGACGAGGCGTATTATTGATATGGTCTTCACCACGAACTACATGGGTAATGCCCATATCCCAATCATCAACAACAACACAGAAGTTATAGGTTGGAGAACCATCTGTACGTCGAATAATTAAATCATCAAGTTGATCGTTATCTATTTCTATTCGTCCTCTAATCTGGTCATCAAATACGACAGAACCTGATTTAGGATTACGAAAACGAATGACACTTGGATCATCTTCTTTAGCCGCTGAGTTGACCGCAACAATTTTAGGATGCTCGGCATCGTAACGTGGCATCTCTTTATTAGCTTCTTGTTCAGCACGAATTTCATCTAACAACTCTTTTGGTGCGTAACATTTGTACGCTTTCCCTTCAGCAAGAAGTTTATCAACCATTTCATTGTAACGATCAAAACGCTTAGTTTGATAGTACGGGCCTTCATCCCATTCCAACCCCATCCATTGCATACCTTCAAGAATCGCATCAACCGCTTCTTGAGTAGAACGCTCTATGTCTGTATCTTCGATACGTAAAACAAATTCACCGCCCTGATTTTTTGCGTATAACCAAGAGTATAAAGCAGTGCGTGCACCACCGACATGAAGATAGCCTGTTGGGCTAGGAGCAAAACGAGTTTTAACCGTCATTAGAATTACCTTAAAATTTAAAGGTGCAATCACGAGTGACTGCGTAGATGAAGACAAAAGTGCACGCATTTTAACATTGTGTCACCCTTTATCTCAATCATTCCTTTTCTCACCAAATAGTTGGTTACGAAGTCACTCACACAAGTTAAACCTTGACCTTACCCAAGGGGGAAGGTTTATCTTTAATCTACGTACTCTAGAAATTGGACAGAATGATGAATCAGTTTGTTATCCCACTCAAAGGATTAAATTGTGGAAAATGTGTGAAGAAAGTCACCGATAGCCTCACGCCATTTTCTGAGACAAAAATACACTCTATCGACAAAACCTCATTGTCTGTAGAAACATCACAACCGTTGACTACTATTATTTCAGCTATTGAGTCTCTGCAATATCAAGCTGGAAACCATATTTCACTCACCTTATTTGGATTAAAATGCAACAAGTGTGTCAATAAAGTTGCTGAAGCTCTCGATAACAATAATCAAATCGCTCGTTTTGATGTGTTAATAGATTCATTAACCGTAGTCACAACTCTAAACGCACTCTCTATTATCGATATAATAGAAAAATTAGGCTTTTCAGCGACTATAAACAACTCAGAATCACCTCAAGCAACGCCGCATCCATTGTCAGAATCAAATACATGTGACAAAAGTAATTCTTCACAATCAGAAGCATCAAGCGACTTTAAACAAGCAACGCTAAATAAAAACAACAGGCCAAGCTTACATACACTCAACCTTTCTTTACAAGGCATGACCTGCGCAAGCTGTGTTTCATCAGTAGAAAAAGCCTGTTTAAAAGTGGCCGGAGTCATAAATGCTCAAATCAACTTAGCAGAACAAAGTGCCATAATTTCCGCGCAAACAAATGACAATGTAATCCAAGACAAACTCATATATTCAATCGAACAAGCTGGCTATAACGCATCAATAATCGAAGATGAAGCGACTTTGCAGCAAGAATTGCAAGCTGGCCATTTACATGCACAAACCACACATAAAAAAAACGCCACCTTAGCATTAGCATTAGGCATACCGCTAATGCTGTGGGGATTATTCGGTGGCAATATGATGATTCGAAATGGATCGGATCAATTAAGTTGGGGACTGATTGGAATTATTTGCTTACTATTGTTAGCAACGGCAGGAAAACATTTTTATATCAACGCATGGCAATCGTTGATCCACAAACGAGCCACCATGGACACACTCGTTGCTCTAGGGACAGGCGCTGCATGGTTCTATTCAATGTTAGTTGTTTTTTTTCCAAACTGGTTTCCTGTCGCTTCACGCCACATCTACTTTGAAGCCAGTACCATGATCATTGGGCTCATCTCATTAGGACACTATATTGAAGCAAAAGCAAAGCAGAAGACGACCCAATCTTTACAATCACTTATTGGTCTACAGGCTAAGTTTGCTACTGTAAGGACAGACCATGGTGAAGTTCAAATGCCAATCGAAGCGATACACAAGGGTATGTATATTCTCATCAAACCAGGCGAGAAAGTACCCGTCGATGGACAAGTACTCGAAGGCGAGTCTTATGTCGATGAGTCAATGTTGACTGGTGAGCCAATACCTAATTTAAAAATTAGCGGTGATAAAATATCCGCCGGAACAATAAACAATGACGGCAGCCTACTGATGCTTGCCACTGGAGTGGGTAATGAAACCATGGTATCAAGAATTATCCAACTGGTTCGATTAGCTCAAAGTAGTAAACCAGCTATCGCTAAACTAGCTGACTCCATATCAGCTGTATTTGTCCCTATCGTTATCTGCATCGCGCTTACTGCTGCACTTATATGGTGGTGGTTTGGGCCTGAGCCAAAAGCCAGTTTTATGTTAATTGTTTCCACTACAGTTCTTATTATCGCCTGTCCTTGCGCATTAGGGTTAGCAACACCCTTATCCATAACGGTTGGAATAGGTAAAGCTGCAGAGTTAGGAATTTTAATACGCGATGCAGATGTTCTACAACATACCAGTAAAATCAACACGGTTGTGTTTGATAAAACAGGAACCCTAACACTAGGAAAGCCAAGCGTAACTGAATTCGAAACCTTCAACGGAATTGAGAAAGACATATTTTTACAATCCATTTATGCGTTAGAAAGTCACTCTGAACATCCACTAGCAAGCGCTATTTGTCATTTTGCAAAAGAGCAATATAAAGAAAACGCTATCGAGGACAGACCCAACTATACTGAGGACAGACCTATCCAGTTAGCCACTGCTTCTAACGTACAAAACGTTAAAGGGAAAGGGATTACCGGACAAGTAGGTGGTCTAGATATAGCCATTGGCTCAATAAGTTTTATACGCTCAAAAGGAATCTCCATACCTGACAAAAGTGTCAACCGATACCTTACTAAAGCAAGATCTGTTGCTTGTGTTAGTCTCGGTCAACAACTTGTCGGGATAATAGCTATCTCAGACCCTATCAAAAAAGATTCCGCTCAGGCAATTTCAAACCTCAAGGCCAAAGGAATCGATGTTATTTTGTTAAGTGGTGATCATAAAACCGTAGCAGAGAAAATTGCAAAAGAAGTAGGTATTGAAAAAACAATTGCCAATGTCTTGCCCGATGAAAAAGCCAAACATATCAAAAAATTACAATCAGAAGGCCGAAAAGTCGCGATGATTGGAGACGGTATAAACGATGCACCAGCATTGGCACAAGCAGATATTGGTATGGCAATGGGGAGTGGTTCCGATGTTGCGATAGAAAGTGCTCAAATGACACTACTGACTTCTTCTCCACTCGCAGTCAACAACGCGATTGAACTTTCAAAAGCGACCGTGGTAAACATAAAACAAAACTTATTAGGCGCTTTTATCTACAATCTCATTGGAATTCCAGTTGCTGCAGGCATTTTATACCCCGCATTTGGATTTTTACTTAGCCCAGTATTTGCTGGCGCAGCAATGGCTTTATCCTCTATTACGGTAGTGAGCAACGCAAACAGACTAAGATTTTTCAAGGTACATTAATGAATACTGCAGTAACTACATCGATAACACTACTCTCTTTGCTCTTGTCTTATACAGTGGCAGCAGAACCGCTCTTCTTCCAAGCCAAGAAAGGAGATAAGCAGTTAATGATATTAGGGTCTATTCATATTGGACACCCCAAAATGTATCCATTGCCAGAGGCCATACACAATTTTTTACAGAGTAGTGATGCAATCATTACCGAAATGAAACTAACCGACGGCATACCTACTATACCCACAGATGCGATACTAACCAACCAAGTTCTCGATAAGCAACAACTACTAAAACTTGAAGAAATCAATCAACAACTTAATTTTAACCCGAAGGCTTTTGTAAACAAACCGGCATGGCAAACAGCAATGACCTTACAAATTAGTCAATTCATCAAAATGGGGTTCAGCCAAGAACTCGGTACCGATCACTACATCACAGAGCAGGCAACTCTGCTAGATAAGCCAATACTTGGCCTGGAAAGCGCTCAATTTCAACTTTCATTGTTTACCGATGACCCTAAAACAGGAGAGCTAATGTTAACCGATACTATTGATAATTGGACTGAACATCAGGAAGTTAGTCAGTGCCTTGCTCAAAACTGGCAAGCTGGTAACAAGGAAAAACTGGCAGAGTTTCTGTTACAAAATAGTTTAAACGAAGCTCTAAACGATGAGTTTATCTATAAAAGAAACCATGCATGGGCAAACAAATTAACGTCCAACTCATTTATTAGTGATGGGAAATATCTTGTCGTAGTTGGAGCACTTCATCTAGTGGGAAAAGACAATCTAATCAATTTATTATCTGAAAAAGGCTTTGAGATAATACAATTATCTCAAGAACAACCTCTAGACTGTTAATGACATAATTTTTTATTGCGGCGACGTTCTAAATTTAAATCTCGATAAAAAACTGGTCGGATGCAGCGGATTCGAACCGCTGACCCCTACTCCCCCAGAGTAGTGCGCTACCAAACTGCGCTAGCATCCGGCAATGTTTTACTATCAGATTGATTATAAATATCCCCAAAAATTTGGCAACTACTCTTAACAAAATTCAATAGGTTAAGGATTATTTTGTTGAAAAAATAGTGAAAGCAATACCAAGCATTAAAGGACAGACCTAAAGCATTAAAGGACAGACCTAAAAAGACTGACAAAAAGACTGAGTATCCATCAAATCCATTCCAAGTTGGATCATTTTATATAGCGCTTTTATTCTTGGCGAGTATCTTATTCTTACCACTTGCCCTCTACT